>JBMOHX010000215.1:0-6687 GCA_049317625.1 Phycisphaerales bacterium | reverse complement strand
CTAAGGGCGCGCGCTGCAAAGTAATCGGCGCGTCCGCGGCCCCAGTCGCGGTCGCGGTCGTCCCGGCCGTGGTCACCATCCCGGTCATCATCACGCCGAGGATTCTCGACCCTCGGCGAATCGGGGAAACGCACGGCGGATTCGCGCCGTGAACCCGATCCACCGCGATCGTTGTTTCCCGAGGGACGCGCCATGTCGAGGAGCTCTCGGCGCGGCGTCGGCGTCGCGAGCCTGGGACCCTTCGAGGGCACCTTGATCTCGGGGGGGGTCGGCCGGCTTCTTTCGCGCGAAGGGAGCGAAGGACCAACGTCGCGGGTTCCGTTGTTGGGAGCCTTGATTCGCTGATCAGACGGGGGCTGCGTCGGCTTCGGCTGAGACTCTCGGAGTCGCTGCGAGGGAGCGGGCACCCGACCGGAGTCGGAGGGAGGATTGGCGGACCTGCGCTCGCGCGGCAGCGCATCGCGCGGGGTCGGCTGGGGAGAGGGAGTCGGCTGGGGTGTGGAAGTCGGCTGGCTCCTCGGCCGGTCTTCTGAACGAGGCGCGGGTGTCTGCTTCGGCTGCGACGGAGGAGCGATGGTCTTCCGCTCCCGCGAATCGGACGGTCGCGGTGCCGACGGAGCAGGCCTGGGCTTGGACTCCGGCTGCGCGGACTGCGACGGGGAGCCGGAGCGGCTCGAAGGGGTCCCGATCGGCGGCAACAACTTGCGTTCGCGCTGCGCGGGCGGATTCGCCGCGGGCCTTGGCCCCATCCGCATCGGCGGCATGGGGCGCTTTTCGTCCTTCGAGTCTTGAGCGAGCGCGGATGAGGAGAGCGCGAGCGCCACCGCCGCGGCAAGCATGGACGTCGAGATGTGTCGGTTCATGGCAACCCTTCGGATACACCGCGCCCCCGGGCGCGACAGACTGAGGGCAATCCCTTCATCATATAGACCCTCACCCCGATGATTAGTTTCATACTCGATCGGTTCCGCGCCCAAAACATGCGCGGGCGAACGTCGGCCGATCACCGGTAATAGCACCGGAAATCCGCTGAAAGACCGAACGAAATACGATCAAAATCGCGACCCGTGCAAGATCACCTGGGGCTCAACTGGAGCCCCCCGCTCCCGAAGCCCGCGGGGAGGGATCGCTTCTGGTCCTCGGGGCCGAGGGGGATGTTCCACTGGATCGTGTCGTACGCCTCGTCCAGGACGTCGTAGGCGATCCCGCGCTCCTGCTCCGGGACGGTGTGCGGGATCACTCCCAGCGAGATGTTCGCGGCGGAGAGCATCGCACGCAGTTGCGAGAGGTAGTCGAGCCTCGCTCGCCGATTGGCGTCGGCACCAGCGACGACGCGCCGCTGCTCGTCGAGCAAGGCCCGCTCGACTCTTTCGGATTTCGCCTCCAACTTGTCGGCCCGGCTGGTGGCGCACCCGACGAGGAGCAGGGCGGTGGCAACGAGAAGGGCGAGCGGAAGGAAGTTGATACGCATTGATGTGGCTCTTGAGGTGTACTTGTTTCGCACGATCGCATCGCGCGCGGGGGCGGGCCGGCTAGTTGAGTTCCTGGATTGCTCGTGAAACGGTAGGGCAGGGCAAAAGCGTGATGTGCGGCGTCTTGGGGAGCGGCTGAACCACGGGCACAACGGCACGCGTGTAGCCGAGGCGCTGGGCCTCCTTGACCCGCTGCTCCAACTGGGGAACGGCGCGGATTTCCCCACCGAGCCCGACCTCTCCGATCGCGCACGACGCCGCGGGGAGGGCCCGCCGGAAATGAGCGCCAGCGATCGCGAGGAGCAGGGCGAGGTCCGCCGCGGGTTCGACGGCGCGGATGCCCCTGACGACGGAGGCGAAGACGTCCCGGTCCGCGAGGCGGAGTTCGGCGTGCTGTTCGAGAACCGCGATGATCATCGCCAGACGATTGGGATCCAGGCCGCTGCTCTTTCGCTTCGCGGCCCCGACGAATCCGGTCGCGGTGAGGGCTTGGATCTCAACGAGCACGCACCGGGTCCCGGTGAGTAACGGGCAGACGACGCTCCCGGGGCGGGGTTCGGCGCCGCCTTTCATGGCGGCCACGCCGGAGCCTTCGGGGACTTCTCGCAGGCCGGCGGATGTCATCTCGAAGAGTCCGATCTCGAGGGTGGTGCCGAAGCGGTTCTTGATGGCGCGCACGATCCGGTGCGTGTGGTGGCGGTCGCCCTCGAAGGAGATCACCGCGTCGACGAGGTGCTCGAGCAGCCGCGGGCCCGCGAGGACGCCGTCTTTCGTGACGTGCCCCACGAGAACGATCGCGATACCGCTGAGCTTGGCGAGATAGACGAGTTCGGCGCAGCACCGCCTCAACTGCGTGATGCTCCCCGGTGATCCTGGGAGGTCGGGCTTGTAGATCATCTGGATCGAATCGATAAGCATGACGCGAGGGCCGACGCGACGGGCCTGCTCGACGATGCGAGGGAGATTCGTGTCGGAGAGGAGAAACAACTCGGGGGTTGGCGAGTGGGGTCCGGAGGCTTCGAGTCGCGAGGACCTCAGACGAACCTGCTCGGCGGACTCCTCGCTCGAGACGTAGAGGACCCGCGTTCCCGCGGCGGCCCATGAGCGTGCGGCCTGCAGCAGCAGCGTCGACTTGCCGATCCCCGGCTCGCCGCCCACGAGCACCGCGGAGCCCGGCACCAGCCCCCCGCCGAGCACGCGGTCGAACTCTGAGATCGTTGAATGGATCCGCTGAACGGGGCCGGAGGCGGGGCCCACCTGATCGATGGGGAGCGCAACGGGGGCGGTTGATCCCAAGGGGTCAGAGGCGTCGGACATTCGTGCCGCGGCGACCGCGAGTCCCAGGTGGGGATCCTGTGCGGCGCCGGGGTCGATCGAGGTTTGCTCGAGACTATCCCAGGCGTTGCAGTCGGGGCACTTGCCGGCCCATCGATGCTGGGCGGCGCCGCACTGGCGGCAGACAAAGACGGTACGAGCTTTCGCCATGCCTGAGTATACGGAATTTGTTCGGAGGATTCCGGCCCACGGGAATGCGTCCTTACCATCACGCCACGCATGCAGACCCCAAGTGGGCCGACTCCCACCTCAAGCCGTTCGAGTTCGCGTCGTTCGAGACGCCGTCTGAAGTGGGCGGCGTGCGGCGTGTTCGCCGTATTGGTCGCGTACGCGCTGCTGACCCGGTCGTTCGTGGCGCGGGCGATCGTGATGGGGCAGCTCTCGGCGGCGACGGGCGCGGACGCCTCCTGCGACTCGGTGCGGCTGACGCTCTCGGGCCGCGCGGAAATGACGGGACTCGTGATGAACGTTCCGGGCGTCAGCGGGACGGCCGGACGGTTCGTTGAGATACAGCGGCTCTCGGCGTCGGTGAGCCCGATGTCGTTGCTGACCGGAAGACCGAAGGTACTTTCCGTTGAACTGGTCGCGCCCCGGGTGCGGATCAGCCAGTCGCTCGCGGATGGCGCGGTGAACGTCGCGTCGTTGGGTTCGCCAGCGACCGGGAGCACGAAGGGCGGGAAGGGACCGGGCGTTCTCCCCCGGATCGTGCTGACCGGCGGGGTCATCGAGCTCGGCGAGCACGCGGTGCCCGGAGCATCGGACGGGTATCGGCGGGTCACGGAGGTCGCGGTTTCTGGCGAGGTGGAGGCGAGTCAGGGAGCAACCGGTGAGAGCGTCATCGCCTTCCGACAGGTTGACGCGGCCGGAAATCCGACCGGGTTGCTCGACATCCGCGGCACCGTGAGCGACCGGGGCGTGGCGCTCACCGTCGGTGACTTGGACCTCTCCAAGGTGGACCCGGCAAACCTGCCTGCGCCGCTGCGCGAAACCGTGACGAAGCTCTCGCTCACGGGGCTGATCACGGGGACGGAGTTCAGGTACGGATTCGACGGAGAGTTCAGCGCCGCGGCGAACCTGGCGGGCGTGGGCATGTCGCTCCCCGTTGAGGCACGGCCATCCGAAGACGAGCACGAAGTGCCCCAACCGATGGAGAAGGAGTTCATTGGGAGGCGCTTGCGGATTGACGGCGTCACCGGCCGCGCTTCGCTTGAGAAGGGTGTGTGGTCGGGAGAGCTGCGCGCGACGGTCGAGGAGCTCCCCTGCAAACTTGGCTTCGAGTGGAAGGGCACGGACGCGGAGTCGCCGTTCACGATCACGATGAGCGTGAAAGACTTCGACATGAACAAGAAGCCGGCGCTGGTCCGGTTCGCCCCGCCGGTCGCGCAGCTCAGGTTCTCGCAGTTCGGCGATCCGACCGGAGTGGTAACGGCCGAGCTGCGGTTCTGGCGGGACCCGCCTGCGCCGGGCGGGACATCGGAGGTCAAGTCCTCGGGCGTCATTGACATCGTGAACGGCAGCTCGGCGTTCCACAAGTTCCCGTATCGCTTCTACGAAATGACCGGGCGGGTGACGTTCGACGACGACGCGATCCGTGGCGTGGGGATCAAGGGCGTCGCGCCCAACGGCGCGAAGCTGAGCGCGGAACTCACGCTGATCCCGCCGTGGAATCCGGAGGCGATGATTCGGGTCTCGGTCGATGACGTCCCCACCGACGACACGCTCCGCGCCGCGATGGGGCCGCGGGCGCGCGTGATTGAGGAGTTGTTCAGCAGGCGTGCATACGGGGTACTCCTCGAGCGCGGGCTCGTACGCAAGCCCGGCTCCGCGGGGAACGCCCCGGTTTTCGAGCCGGGCGGCCTCGCGAGTCTCGTGGTCGAGGTCACGCGTGTCCCTCTCGCCGACGACCTGGGCGACTGGCACGACACGGTGACGGTGCACTTCCCGGAAGTCGGCGTCCTTCCCGACGCGTTCCCCTTGCCGATGATCGGAAGGGACATCACGCTGGTGAAGAAGGACTTTGACGCCACCATCTCTGGCGGCACGTACTCGGGCCTCACCGGCGGGAGCGCGGAGATCACGGCGCTCGCCGATCTCAAGCGGCTCGATGACCCCAGCGCCGAGTTCATCCCCGAGGTCACGGTCGCCGCACGCGGCGTACCGACCGACGAGCTGCTCATCCAGGCGCTGCCCGTCGCGGACAAGGCCTTCAAGGACGGCCGCACGCTCCCGGAAGTGGTTCGTTCGATCGGCCTTCGCGGGACGATCGCGGGGGACATTCAAGTCGGAATGGGCGCGGCCGGAGAGACCGAGTACGACGCGAAACTCTCGATCCGTGGCGGCGAGGCGATCCCCGATTTCGCCGGCGCGGACGGGGCGATCCTCTCCGATATGACCGGGACGTTTCGCGTTGATCAGAACCACCTCGAGACGCGCTTCCGCGCGGATGTGCTCAAGACCAGCGAGCGAGAAGGACAGTTCCCGCGATCACCCGCGGGCTCGATGGAGTTCGCCGCCCGCTACGAGTTCTCTGGCGACCAAGGCCTCGATCTGACACTCGCGGGCACTCGCATGGACCTGGGAGCGCCGTTCGAGGGGCTGCTCCGGCCCATCTCGGCGGACGCCGCAGAGTCCGTCGCAAAGATCCGCGCGGACCACAACCCCACCGGCGTCGCCGATCTCCAGGTCAAGATCGACCGCAGCGGCGAGGGGCCGGTGAGCGTCACGGCAACGGCGCGGTCCGCGGCGGCGGAGTTCGCGGTACTGGGGACGCGCCTGGGCATCGCGAACATGCAGGGCGCGGCGACGCTCCGGCGCGATCGCGGTGGACCACCGACGGTCATCTTCGACGCCTTCGGCGCCGATCTCTCCGCGGGAGAAGCGGTGCCGCTCGCGCCGGCCGGGCGATGGACCATCGACGGCCCGCTCGCGTTGGAGGGAGCTGCGCCCGGGGTTTTGACGATCAACGCCCTCGGCGCGAAGTTCGACTCACCATTGCTGCTGGCGGCGAGCCAGCGTGGTTCGTCGCGGGTGCGTGATGCCGTCACGTCGTTCGCGCCCGCGGGAGAGTTCGACGCGGACCTCAAGGTCGAAGGGGATCGGATCGAGGGCTCGCTGCGCCCCAAGAGCCTCGCGGTGACCCTGAGCGGAGCGAGAACGGTCTTTCCGGCGGTGGAGGGCGAGGTCGGCTTCGAGGGCGACCGCGTGGAGCTGCGTGGGGTCAAGCTCCGCGCCGACGGCTGGAGCGTGGGAATCGGCGGGGCCGTGACGACCACCGCTGCAGAGGGCGTCGACCGGGACTTGACGGTGGACGTCGAGGCGGACTCGCTTCGGCCCGAGCTGACGGCCGTGCTGCCCGCCGAGCTCCGAGATGTACTCACGGACCTCGAGGCGCAGGTGCGTGGCCCGGTCCGGGTCAGCGGGGCGAAGGTGCGGTGGAAGACCGACCCGAGCGGGCGTGAGGTGATCACGGCCAATCCCCGTGTGACCGTGGAAGGGCTCGACGCCGACGTCGGTGCGGGTCTGACTGGGTACCGGGGGGACTTCGCGGTGGACTTCAACAAGGCCGGGGAGGCGCCGCCGAGATTCCGCATCGAGGCGACGGGTGCCGAAGCGCGGGTCTCGGGCCTGCGCGTCACCAACGCGACGGCGCTGATCAAAAGCGTGGAGACGGATGGCACCGCCACCGGGGCGATCTCGGCGGAGTTCGCGGGCGAATCCCACGGCGGGCGTGTCTCGGGCGAAGCAACGGTCGCCGCAAAGGACCAGAAGGGGCGACGGGAGTTCGGGGCGGAGATCCGGCTGGCGGACCTGCGGTTCGCTTCCGTGTTGGAAGACCTGAGCGCCCTCGGCGGCGAGAGCGGGGCGACCCCGGCCCCCGACT
>JBMOHX010000214.1:0-6697 GCA_049317625.1 Phycisphaerales bacterium | reverse complement strand
CGAAGGACGGGCCCGCGGCGTCCTGCGGCGGCGGCTGCGAGTGCACCCCGATCACCATCAAGGCCGAGCCGGTCCCCGGCGCATAAGGAACCTCCAATGCAAACCAACATCATCATGGCCGGGGTCGGTGGTCAGGGGATCCTCACCATCGCGAAAGGCATTTCCGCCGCGGCGGTCGCGCGGAATATGCACGTGAAACAGGCTGAGGTTCACGGCATGAGCCAGCGTGGCGGCGCGGTGCAGTCCCACCTGCGCATCGGCGACAAGCCGATCGCTTCCGACCTCATCCCCGCGGGAAGGGCGGACCTTTTGATCTCGATCGAGCCGCTCGAAGCGCTTCGCTACGTGCACATGATGTCGCCGGATGGCGTCGTCGTCGCCTCCGCCAACGCGTTCGTGAACATCGGGAACTACCCGGCCGTCGAACAGGTGCTCGATCGCATCACAGCCATCCCGCGCCACGTCGTCATTGACGCCGAACGGCTGGCAAAGCTCGCAGGCGCGTCACGGGCGAGCAACATTGTTCTGCTCGGTGCCGCCTCGCTATTCCTGCCCTTCGCCGAGGCGGAGCTCGATGCATCGATCGCCGAGATGTTCGCCGACAAGGGCGACAAGGTGGTCGAAGTCAACCGCCGGGCTCTCACGCTGGGTCGCAGGGCGGCCGCGGCGTATGTGAAGGGGCTCGACAAGGGCGGCACATCGCGCGCGGTTCGCCAGTGGCTCGACGGGCTCACGCTCGAACAACTCCTCGGTGGCGATCCGACTCTTGAGTTCGACCCCGGTGCCGCGGACGACCGGCTTTCCGGGGCCGAGGCTCACGCCGTGGAGCGCATGCTGGAAGAGGTCTACCAGTCGGAGCGAAGGCAGCTCTACGAGCACGAGGTGTACCAGATTGTCCAGCTCATCGGGGCGATCTCGCCGCCGCACCACGTCTTCCTGCCCGTCGACAACCTCCTCTCTGAAGAGGCGCTTGCCAAGTTCCCCGGCGAGCAGGTCGTCCTCAAGATCGTTTCTCCTGACGTCGTCCACAAGTCCGACGCGAAGGGTTTGGTGTTTTGCGCGAAACGTCCCGAGACAGTCGAGCGCGAGATCAACGGGTTGATCACGCTGCACCGTTCACGCGGTGCGCGGGTCGACGGTGTGCTCGTCGTCGAGTTCGTCGACCGCGGCGGCCAGGGCATGGGCGAAGAGCTCTTCGTCGGCATCCGCGCGACGCGCGAGTTCGGCCCGGTGATCGCCGCGGGGCTCGGCGGAGTCGACACCGAGTATCTCGCCAAAGCGCTGCGTCCGGGTCTCTCGATCGCAAAGGCAGTGGCCACTGAAACAACCGCTGAAGAGTTCTTCGAGTCGTTCCGCAACACCGTGGCCTACGAGATGATCTCCGGCCAGGTGCGGGGCCATCGCCGCATCGTCTCCGACGGCGAACTCCTCCGATGCTTCCGCGCCTTCATCGCGCTGGCGTGCCGATTCTGCGTCGACCGAGGCGAAGCCGGTCCCGACGTCGCTGAACTCGAGGTGAATCCGTTCGCTTTCAGACGCCAGCATCTCATCCCTCTCGACGGCCGCGGTCGCCTCGCGACCGCCACCACAAGACCATCACCTCGCTCGCTGGACCGCGTTCGCGCCATGCTCGAGCCCAAGTCCATCGCCGTGCTCGGCGTCTCCTCAAAGGACCGCAACTTCGGGCGGATCATCCTCAACAACATCATCGAGTGCGGCTTCGACAAGCAGAATCTCCGCATCGTCAAGGACGGCGCAGCTGAGATCGACGGCATCCGCTGCGTCCCCCGGATCTCCGACCTCCCCGGCGAAACCGATCTCCTCGTCGTCGCCGCGGGCGCATCACAGTTGCCCGAAGTCGTCCACAACTGCGCCGAGTCCGGGCGCGTCGGCGCGCTCATCGTGATCCCCGGCGGAGCGGGCGAAACCCACGCCAGTCGCGACGTCCCCGCCCAACTCCGCGACACGCTTTCCCACGCCCGAACACGCCCGGGCGGCGGGCCGGTGCTCCTCGGGCCAAACTGCCTCGGCGTTCAATCCAGGCCCGGCAAGTACGACACCTTTTTCATTCCCACCGAGAAGCTGCCCAAACGCCGCGAACACCCCGCCCGGGGCGTCGCCCTCATCTCGCAAAGCGGCGCGTTCGTCATCACCCGCATGAGCAACATCGAAACCCTCGACCCCATGTTCGCTGTGACCCTCGGCAACCAGGCCGACCTGACCGTTTCCGACCTCGTCGCCGTGATCGGCGAGCGACCCGATATCCACACCATCGGCGTCTACGTCGAGGGATTCAACGATCTCGACGGCCTCGATCTCATCCGCACCGTTCGTTCAGCGACCAACCGCGGCTGCGAGATCGTCTTCTACAAGGCCGGCCGCACCGCAACCGGCCGCGACGCCGCGGCGGGCCACACCGCCTCCGTCGCCGGCGACTATGACATCTGCGAAGCCGGCCTCACCAGTGCCGGCGCGATCGTCGCGCAGTCCTTCGCCGAGTTCGAGCAACTCGTCGAGCTCTCCGCCGCTGCTCGCTCCAAGGCCGTGAACGGCGTCCGCGTCGGCGCGATCTCCAACGCGGGCTTCGAGACCGTCGGCATCGCCGACTCGCTCCCCACCGGCTCGATGGCGGCTCTGCCGAGCGATGTCGTCGACCAGATTTCCGCCATGCTCGCGCGCGAGGGCCTCACCGCGCTCGTCAACGTTCGAAACCCTTTGGACCTCACGCCAATGGCGAGCGAACGCGCATACGAGTCAGCCGCGGCATCGATGCTCGCGTGCGACGAGATTGACGCGGTGCTCGTCTCGGCGGTTCCGCTGACCCCCGCGCTGGCGACGACCGCCGACGAGTTGCTCGAACGGGAGTCGCTCGCGGAGGTGCTGGCCAGAGTCGCCGCGGCGTCATCGAAGCCTCTCGTTGCGGTGGTGGACTCGGGCACCGCGTACGCCCCGCTGGTCCGTCGGCTCCGCGAGCGACAGATTGCGGTCTTCGGGCGAGCCGACGAGGCGGCTCGCGTGCTCGGTCGGTACCTGCTGTGGAAGCGGGGCCGGTAGAGCGGAGCGCCGGGTGATGGTTCTTGGATGCCGCGTCAGCTTGGCGCTCGGCGACATGATTGGCCACCAAGAGCTCCGGTGCAGTGGGTCCGAAGCTTCTGAGACTTGAGGGGCTCAGTCGGCGGGCCGCTGGGGATCCGAGAGAGACTGGTGCAAGTCGGCGGAGGCTGATCGGAGTTGAGGCGCTATCATGACCGTCTTTGTTGGGGAGTAGCTGCCCGCCGATGCGGGTGAGATGAGCCGTCAGCACGGGTGGAAGCTCGCGTTCCCCCCCGGCTCTTCTCTGATGTCGAGGTCCTCTCGGCATCGTTGCGAGACCAACATCCTGCTGCGCTTGAGCGCTGCGCGTCGTTCGCTTGAACGTCCGCGTTCCGGGATGTCTCCTCGATGATCGCACACCCGTCGGTTCCGTCTTCTGAAAGCCCTGCGATCACTCGCCTTCGCGGCCTCGTGGAGTCGGGCCCGTTCAACGCCTTCGTCATCAGCGTGATCCTGCTCAACGCGGTGCTCATAGGGGCGAGCACGTACCTCTCCGATCCCGGCGTCCTGCGCACCCTCGCCCTCGTCGAGAGCATCTGCGTTGTCGTCTACCTCGCCGAAATCGTGCTGCGCTTTGTCGCGCGGCGATCGACCGGGGCGTACTTCCGCGACGGCTGGAACATCTTTGACATCGTGATCGTCGCCGCGGCACTCATCCCGGCCTCGAACGGGATCGGTCCGGTGCTGCGCGTCCTGCGGGTCTTTCGGGTTCTGCGGCTGGTCAAGACGATCCCCGAGCTGCGACTGATCGTGGATGTTCTGCTCCGGTCGGTGGCGAGCATGAAGTACGTCGCGCTGCTGGCCACGATTCTGTTCTACGTCTTCGCGGTACTGGGGGTCAAGCTCTTCGGTGCGGCGGAGCATCCGCTCCACACCTACTTCTCCTCGATCCACGAGACGTGCTTCACGCTCTTTCGCATCCTCACGGGCGACGACTGGACGCAGATGCGGTACGACTTGGCCGCCGCCGGACGCCCGCTGCTGATGTTCACGGTCTACCAAGTGATGTGGATCCTGATCGCGACGTTCCTGCTCGTGAACCTGCTGGTCGGCGCGGTGATCAACAACTACCAGAAGGTGCAGGACATCGAGCAGCACCGCACCGCCGCGGACACCAGCGACCAGCGTCTCCGCGAGCTGGTTCGCGAGCTCGACGCCATTCTCGAAGCCCGGGCCCACGGGCCCCGAACTCCCGACCACTAGATTGACAGACGCGAGGCTCACATGCAGAAGACGCCAGAATCCCCGTCGAAATCGATCTTGGACCGCATCGAGCGCTTGGGCAACGCGCTCCCCGAGCCGGCGCTGTTGTTCGCGCTCCTCGCGGCGATCGTCGTCGTTGCCTCCGGCATCGGATCGGCTGCGGGATGGCAGGTGAGCCCGGTGACGCCAAGGGTCGAGCTCATCCCGAAGACGGACGGGCAGGGGCGGCCGCAGCTCGACGCGTCGGGACAGCCGCTGACGACACCACGCCTCGATGAACGGGGCAAACCGATCGTCACGTTGGAGACACAGACCGACAAGGACGGCAATCCCGTCGTGCTCAAGCCCAAAAGCCTGCTGAATTCCGAAGGGCTCTATTGGATGCTCTCTTCGATGGTCCGCAACTTCACCGGGTTGCCGGCGCTGGGCCTGATCTTCGTGGCGATGCTGGGGATCGGCGTGGCCGAGAAGTTCGGCCTCTTCAGCGCGCTGATGCGATGGCTCGCGCTGAACACCCCGGCGCGATTCCTCACGCCGATGATCGTTCTCATCGGCGCGAACTCGTCGGTTGCATCCGATGCCGGGTACATCATTCTTCCGCCGTTGGCGGCGGCGCTGTACCTCGCCGTCGGGCGGTCTCCCGTGGCGGGGCTTGCCGCGGCGTTCGCCGGGGTTGCGGGCGGTTTCGGGGCTGGGGTGTTCCCAACGGCTGGTGATGGCTTTCTCGCGGGCGTGGCGACACAGGCGGCGCACATCATCGATCCCGAGTATCACGCGGTGGACGCGACGCACAACCTGTACTTCAAGGCGCTGAGCAGCGTGGTGGTGATGTGCGGAGGCTGGTTCGTCACCGACCGCATCGTCGAGCCGCGGCTGCGACGGGAGTCGCTGGCGGCCGCGGACGAGTCCTCGGTGATCGCCGACCTTTCCTTGAAGCCGCTGGAGAAGCGTGCGCTCCTGTGCGCGGGGCTCGTGGGCGTGCTCGTCCTGGGCGCGTTCGCGTTTGCCGTTCTCACGCCGGGCGCTCCGCTGTACGGGCAGGGTCAACCGACGCTTGCAAACGGCAGTGCGGCTCCGGGTGAGCGGGCGGGGGACCGTTGGTCTCAGGTGATCGTGCCGGTGATCCTGCTGACCTTCCTCCTTCCCGGAATGACGTTCGGGATCATCACCGGCGCACTGCGGAAGCAGGCAGATCTCATCGATGCGATCTATCACGGCATCCGGTCGATCGTGCCGGTCCTCGCGATCGCGTTCTTTCTTGGCCAGTTCGTCAACTACTTCCAGTACACGGGCCTTGACCGGATGCTCGCGTACTCCGGAGGCGCGTTGCTGGTCGAGGCAGAACTGCCCGTACCGCTTCTCATCGTGCTGTTTGTGATCTTGGTTGTTCTGGGCGACTTCGCGATGAGCGGGATGCTCAGCAAGTTCGGGGTGCTCGCCCCGATCTTCATCCCGATGTTCATGATGGTCGGCATCAGCCCGGAGCTGACCACCGCCGCGTACCGCATCGGCGACAGCGTGGTGAATGTCGTCACGCCGCTGAACAGCTACTTGTTGATCATCCTGGTAGCGCTCCAGAAGTACCGCAAGCAAGCGGGGCTGGGAAGCTTGATCTCGCTGATGCTGCCGTACTCGGTCGTCTTCGGCGTGTTGTGGACGGGGTTCCTGCTGCTGTGGTACGCCTCCGGGTTCCCGCTCGGGACCGATGCGCCGCTGCGGTATGTTCCGGCGAACTGAGCAAGGCGAACTGCCGCGGGGGCAAGGTCGGCATCCCCGCACCGGGTGCCGCGGCGATCCTTGGCCTCGGCGGCCTGCTCGCGGCGCGTCGTCGTCGTTGAACTCACGCTGATCAGCCGACCAATCTGAACTCAAGGCGGCGGAGCTCCCACTCCGCCGCTGTTTATTGGGCGTAGTGCTCGACGCCCGCTCGCGTCGGCGCGAGCGGTATGGGCGTGTGCGTCTCGGCGTGCAGTCACCGACTTCAGGGATGACCGGAGTGTGTCGGTTGTGATCGCCACGCGGCTGCTCAACCTGAATGTCTGGGGGGCCGATGGATGGAGAAGGCGGAGCTCGCATGCCCTTCCCAACCCGCGTCCGAACTCCGCTGGGTCGCCATCACCACTGTGGAGCGTCGCCGCGCATGAAACGTATCCGGCAACTCGCGAGCATCGCCGCCGCATTCATGTCCGTGGGTATGTGCGACACCGGGGCGCTGGCGGACGGGAGCTCGCTCCCGGTGATGGTGTATTCGCCACGCAACGATGCCGCGCCTCCGCCGCCTGTCTATCGACTCTTCTCTGGAGCGGGCTGGTCTGCCGCGGCGAACCTGCCCGCGTCGGTCCTGCCCTCATCGTGGGTTGTGGTCAGGAACTGTCCTGTGGTTGATGCGACGGCGTGTGTG
>JBMOHX010000213.1:0-6743 GCA_049317625.1 Phycisphaerales bacterium | reverse complement strand
GACCGCGACGCCAGACGGGGTCCTCGTGAAAATCTCCAGCCGGAAGACGCCCGATTCAACGATCGTTGAAACCGTCATTCCGCGCAAGACCGCCAAGATGATCGCCCACGAAATGCCGATCGCGATCAAGTGGGGCGAGAAATCTAGAGTCGGCAAGGACATCGCGCCGGGCGCAGACCTCGTCGTCGCCACCAGTCCGTACACGGCGAACGCCGAGGGCGTGTTCCAGATCCCCGAGGGCGCCGGGTGGATGCCGTATCCCTGGTACCGGAGCGAGAGAGGCGAGGATCCCCGGCCGACGTTGGTCCTCATGGACGAAGCCGCGGGGTTCTGGCCCGTGATCCTCAAGATGCACCCCGACGAAGCGAAGCGGGTTGCCGAGGCGATCCGCGCGGCGTTGGATTGAGTGCTTGCGCAAAGACAGGCCCCCGGCGCGTGCCGGGGGCCCGTGTGTGTGGCGTTCGCGAGTCTCGGTCGCGGCTAGCAGCCGCCGACGTCCCACTGCGAGAAGAACTGGATCACGTCGTCGCCGTCGATCCCGCCGTCGCGGGTCACGTCGGAACACCCCGCGGCGGAGTCCCAGTCGCCGAAGAATGCGATGACGTCGTCGCCGTCGATCCCGCCGTCTTTGTTGTAGTCGGCGGCGCACGCGGGACACGCGGTCGACGCGCCCCAGTACCCGCCGATCAGCGTGTTGGGGCCGAACTGAACCGGAGCGGTTGCGTCAGCCTGACCGGCCGTGCCGCTGAGCCGAAACGGCCCGTTGACAACTGTGCCGCCGCCGCCGTTCACGGTCCAGGAAGTGATGCTCAACTGAGCGTTGGCCGCGGTCCCTGTCGCGGCGAGGGCGAGGCCCGCGCCGATGAGTGATGCTTGGAGTTTCATTGCCATTCCCTTTCTCGTCGGCGCGACCTTTGGGTGCGCCGCATGTGGTTCAGTTCCGGTGCAGTTCGAACTCCGCGAAGATCGCGTCGTGATCAGAGAGCGTGCGTGTGGTCAGCGAGCACGAGAGGCAGTTGTCGGGCGCCCAACCTGCTCCCGAGATTGAGTTCGCGGCCTGCGGCCGACGCTTTTCGTAGGTCTTCGGGACGACCCGCACCGTCCCGTCCCGGCTGTGGTTGTAGAAGATGAAATCGATGCGACCGGATCCCGACCCCGCCCCGTAGAAGTAGGTCTCGAGGGCGTTGTCGGGGCACGAGGTGCAGTCGAGGAAGTCACCGCCGCAGGGTCCGAGGTTCGCGGCGACGTCGCCGAACTGGGAAAACTCGCCGGTGGTGGTGTTGAACCCCATCTTGTTGCGGAGGGTCGGGTGCTCGGGCCCGCCCGCGCGGATATTGAAGTCACCCATGATGATCACGGCGTGAGTGGGATTGTTGACGCGGTAGAGCCAGATCGCCTGCGACATCTGCCAGAGCTGCGAGTCGCGAACGGTGGCGTCGTCCGCACCATCACCGGACTGCGTGTGGGTGTCGAAGATCCCGATCGAGAAGCCGTCCTTCACGATCGTTGTCTGGATCCAGCCCTTGCTCGCGTCGCCGTCCTGGCCTCGTTCGTCACTGAAGAATGACTGCGAGAAGTTCGCGAGGGGCGTCGTGGAGAGGAACATGAGGCCGGAGTTGAGCAGGCTGGAGCCCTCGTTCTGATCGCCGCGAGCCATGAAGAGCATCCCGGAGTTCACATAGACGCTCGCCGCCTCTGGCCCGGCCCACACCTCCTGCAAGGCGGCGAAGTCGAGAAGGCCGCCGGTCCGCTGGGCGTTCAGGTAGTCGCCGATCGCATCGGCGCGGGCTTCGTCCTGCCAGACCGGGAGCGGGAAGACCCCGAAGAGGTGGGTGTTCCAGCTGAGCACCTTCAGCGTGGTGCGCTGCGCACCCAGAGAGCCGATGACCGCAGAGCCGGTGCCCGTGCCCGTGAGCGTCTGGCGAGTCGTGATGGTCGCGGTCTCCCGGTAGAGACCGGGCGCGAACCGCAGGGTGGTGCCGGGGGGAGAGCAGAGCGCGGTCGTGAGGTTGCTCAGCGGATCGCCCCAGATGGCGTAGGGGTCGAAGGCGATCCCCGGGCGAACGTCAACCTGCGCGAACGCGCCGCCCGCGAGGGCCGCAACCGCGAGTGCCGCGGCCTTCCATGATGAGCAGATCTTCGATTTCATTGGTGGTCTCCTGTGTGTGCGGACCGCGGATTACTGGAGGCCGACGAGGACGAGCACCATGCCGCGGCCGGACTCGAGCGAGGACATCGCCTTTCCGAGGATGGCGCCGTTCGCCTTGCCCGGTTCCGCACGCATGGCGTGACCAGGAGTGGCGGAGGTGGTGAGGAGGTCACCGGCCTTGACGGGGCCGTTGGCGCCCGCGTCCACGTAGCACCACACGCGGCCAGCGGCGGCGACGGGCAGTTCGCCGTCGGCGACTGTGCCGGTCTGCGTGAGGGTGAGGCCAACTCCGACGCCGTTTGCGCCGCTGACGATGCCGGCAACGGTGGTGTCGTACGCGCCGTTGCTCACGCGGAGTTTGCCCACCTGATCACGGTCGATGCACACGACCATGCCCGCGATCGGGGCGACATCGCCCGCGGCGGCGATGCTGTAGGGTTCGGCGATATCGCTGCCGCCGGTGATCTCGAGCACCTGGCACTTCACGCGGCCGGCGACGTCGAGCTTCGCGGTGGGAGCCGCGACGCCGATGCCGACGTTGCCGTCAGAGCCGAGCACCATGCGATCCAGGCCGGCACCGATGTCACGGAACACCAGGTCGCCCGCACCGGTCGAGTAGCTCGCGCCGGTCGAGAGCATGGCCCAGGGCCGGCCGCCAGCGGAGCTATTGACGAGCGCGAGAATCGCGTAGTTGGTGTTCGCCGAGTTCAGTTCGAGGAGTTCGCCCTGCGTCGGGCTGTTGATCCCGAAGCGGTACGAGGTGCCGTTGGGGCCCGCCCAGATACGGCCGTTCGAGTCGACCGTGATTCCCCGGGTCGCATCGGAGCTGGCGGCGGTCTGTGAACGGAGGGCGTACGGGGTGGCGGTCAGCTTCTGGCGGGGGAGCACGATGAAGAAGACGGACCCGACGGGACGCACGGCGATCTCGAGGTACCGATCCGAGCCGTTGAACGCCGTGGCACCGAAGTCGATGGGGGTGGAGAACTGGCCGTTGACCACGTCGAGGGTGATCGGGTTCGAGCCGGTGCCGTAGTTTGCGACGGCGCTGCCGCCGGTCTGGGCGGCAAACAGGTAGAAGGCAAACTCGTACTGGCCGTTGGCGAACGTGGAGCCGTTCTGGAGCTGGCCCTGGTACGTGAAGGCCGAGCCAATGGTCTGAGCCTGAGCGACCCCACCAACGAAGGAACCGGCGAGAGCAGCGAACGCGAGAAGATGACGACGCATGGCGAACCTCCTGTGCAGGCGAGCGGAGCGGCCCGCACACGCGGGCCAACGCTCTACAGCCGCCGAGCGATCCCGGAGCCCGCCACGGATTTTCAGATTTGCATCCCCGGTACACTTAGGACCGAAGGATGCCCGAGTGATGACCCCAGCCCTCGACCAAACCGTGACCCGACTGCTCGGCGAGGCGTCGCAGGGCAGGCCGCTGGCCGTCGAAGAACTCGTGCCGCTGCTGTACGACGAGCTCCGGCGGATCGCGCAGAACCAGCTGAACGGGCAGGGCGCGCAAACCCTGCAGGCGACCGCCCTGGTGAACGAAGCCTTTCTTCGACTGGTGGGGCGGCAGGGCGCTGGATACGAGAACCGGCAGCACTTCTTCTTTGCCGCGGCCCGCGCGATGCGCGACATCCTGGTCGAGCAGGCGCGGCGGAGGCTCGCCCTCAAACGCGGCGGGGGTGCCGCGCGCGAGCCCATTGAACTTGTGGAAGTCTCGATCGACGAGCCCTCGGAAGATCTGCTCCCCCTCAACGACGCCCTTACCGAACTGGAGGCCGAGGCACCGGAGAAAGCCCGGCTGGTGATGCTCCGCTACTTCGCGGGGCTCACGATGGAAGAAGTCGCCGCGGCAACCGGCACGCCTCTCCGCACGCTCGAGCGCGATTGGCGGTTCGCGCGGGCGTGGCTCCATACCAAGCTCGCGGGGAACAAGCCGTGAGCGAGTCGAACCTCATCCGCCGCGCCGAAGCGATCTTTGACGCGATCGCCGACCTTCCGGAATCAGCGCGCGCGGCCGAGATCGGGAGGCTCGCCAGCGGGGACGCGGCGCTCATGGATCTGGTGCAGCGGCTCGTCGCGAGCGACATCGCGTCCGCGGGCTTTCTGGAAACTCCCGCGCGGGCCGTGGATGCCGCGTTGCGTTCGCTCGACCGCACGGCGCGGGAGCTCCCGACGGCGATCGGTGACTACCGCGTCGTCTCGCTCATCGGAGAGGGGGGGATGGGCGCGGTGTACGAAGCCCAGCAGGAGAACCCGCGCCGGGCGGTCGCGGTCAAGGTCATCCGCGCGGGCGCGGCTTCGCCCGAGTCTCTCGCGAGATTCCGGCGCGAGGCTCAGTTGCTCGGCGCGCTGCACCACGCCGGCATCGCGGCCATCTACGAAGCGGGTCACGCGGACGTGGTGTACCCATCGGGCACTCTGAGGAACCAGCCGTACTTCGCGATGGAGTACGTTCGGGGAGAGGGGCTCTCCGACTACCTCCTTAAGCATTCACCGTCGCTGCGCGACCGACTCGAACTCTTCGCGAAAGTCTGCGACGCCGTCGACCATGCGCACCGCGCCGGAATCGTGCACCGCGACCTGAAGCCCGGCAACATCCTCGTCGAAAGAGCCGAGGGAGGCCCCGCCCCAAAGATCCTCGACTTCGGCGTCGCGCGCGTCGAGCACTCGAACGCGAACACCCTGCGGACCGATGCGCTCCAACTCGTCGGCACGGTTCCGTACATGAGCCCGGAGCAGATCTCTCCCCAGTCCGACGGCGCCGTCGACGCGAGATCGGACGTCTACTCCCTGGGTGTGATCCTGTATCAGGTGCTCTCGGGCAAGCTGCCGTACGACCTCTCGAACCGATCGCTCGCGGACGCGGCGCGGATCGTTCAGGACGAGGAACCGGCGTCGCTTTCGACGACAAACCGGGCGTACAGAGGAGACCTCGCGACGATCGTCGCGCGGGCGCTCGAGAAGGACCCGGCCCGACGCTACCAGTCCGCTGCGCAGTTCGCCGACGACATCCGCCGCTCGCTCCGGCACGAGCCGATCACCGCTCGCCCCCCCACCACCGCGTACCAGCTCAGCAAGTTCGCGCGGCGGAACCGGGCGGTGGTCGCGGGCGTTGTCGCGACGATGCTCGCGCTCTCTGTGGGCACGGTGGCCAGCACGATCATGTACTTCCGCGCGGAGTCCGATCGGCTGAAGGCGGTTGATCTCGCCAAGGCCGCGCAGGACGCGAGCGACGCGGCGACGAAGGCGAAGTCGCTCGCCGAGAGCGAGTCGAAGAAGGTCACCGCGATCAACGACTATCTGCTCGCGGACTTCATCGGCGCCGCCGCGCCGTCGCGTGATGGGCACGAGGTGAAGCTGTTGACCGTGCTGGTCCGCGCGGCGGAGAACGTCGGCGAGCGATTTAAGGACGAGCCCTTGCTCGAGGCGGAGATCCGCCTGATGCTCGCGTCGGCGCTCGGGGACATCGACCTGCGAGCCGACGCGATCCGTCACGCCCGGATCGGACGGGAGAGGATGGCCGCGGCGGTCGGGCCGGATGACGACCGGAGCCTTCGGGCGACGGTTGTGTACTGCAATGAACTCTCGGCGGACCAGCAGCACCAAGAGAACGAGGCGACCTGCCGGGAAGCGATCGCCCGGTTCGAGAAGCTGCTGCCTCCTGAGAACACGTCGCTGCTGCGCTGCCGGGCGTTGCTCGGGGAATCGCTCCAGGCGCAGGGCCGGTACGGCGAGGCGGAGGAGATTCTCTTGCCGACGATCGCGCAGATGGAGGCGTCGCTCGGGAGAAACGACGACAACACCATGGCGACGATCTCGAGTCTTGTGGCCGTGTACAAGTCCACGGGACGTCACGAGGACGCGATCCGTGTTCAGGAGGACCTGCTCCGCCGCTGCGAGAGTTCTCCGGCCTGCGGCAAGATGAACGAGCTGCTCATGCGCAGCAATCTGCTCGGCGCCTTCTTGAACCTTGGCCGGATCGATGAGGCGGTGCCGCACGCCGAGGCTCTGGCAACCGAGATACGGAAGTACCTTCCCGAGGGCCATTTTTACCGCGCGCAGGCGATGGTCAACGCGGGGGCGGTGTTCTCGCGCGCGAAACGATTCGACGAGGCGATCAGCACGCTGCTGGAGGCGTTCGAGGGGATGCGAGCCAGCAGAGGCGACGGCGCGTGGGAGACCGAACGCGTCGCCTCGATCCTCAGGAACGTCTACGCCCGCAAGGGCGACGACGAGAACGCGATCAAGTGGATCCCCCTCACCTTCTCGCACCGGCTCCTCGCCGCGGGTGATGACGAGATCGAGAGCCTCACCAAGGGCATCGGCGAGGTTCACAACCGGTTGAGTCCGTACGGGCTGGAGTCGCAGACCGTGCAACTGCTCACCGCGGGCGGGGACAAGCTCGCGCCGCTCAACAGCCCCCGCCGCGCGCGGTACTTCGCCAACCTCGCGCGCGCGTGCACGAGCACGGGCCGGCGCATCGAAGCCCGCGAGGCACTCGCCGCGGCGAAGGAAGCACTGTCGTACTCTGCCAAGCCCGACGTTGACGGTGCCCTCATCGAATCGATCACCATCTCTGAGTGAGGCCGGGCTTTCG
>JBMOHX010000212.1:0-6830 GCA_049317625.1 Phycisphaerales bacterium | reverse complement strand
CCATGTCCTGCGACGGCGGAAACGCAACTCCCCCCAGCCCCGGTGTCGGTCCCGGGCGCGAACTCCTGGATCCCGCGGCGTACGCCGCGGCTCTGGGCCGACGCCCCGAAGGCCCCATCGACCCCCGCATCCGGGCGCTCGTCCCCGCGTTCGATGCCCCGTTCTTTCAGGCTGGGCTCGCCGGGTACTCCGACGCGGCGATGCGGATCATCGCGCGCCGGCACGGCTGCCCCTTCTGCGTCACCGAGGCGCTTCTCGACCGCACGCTGCTCGCGGGCGGGCGCGGGTTCGTGAAGGCCGACCTCGGCGAACTGCACGACAACGTGCCCGGGGGTGAGGAGGATCATCCGCTCGCGGGCCAGATCATGGGGAGCGACCCGCGCGAGATGGCCGCGTCGGCAGTCAAGATGATCGAGCAGGGCCGGCGGACGGACAAGGAATACCGGCTGATGGCGTACGAGGTGCAGGGCGTGTTGCCGTCGACGCACGCCTCGGCCCGCCAGCACCTGCGCCTTCCGGGCGGTCAACAAGTCGGGTTCTGGCCACCGGAGTCGGACCTCAAGCACGGGATCACCGAGCCGCGGCTGGAGCCGCGAGTGGTGGGGGACCCGGATCAGACCAGCTTCGAGGTGATCGACGTGAACCTCGCGTGCCCGGTGAAGAAGATCGAGAAGAAAGCCCGCGGCGGGCACTGGCTGGCCGAGCCCGAGGGCGCGATCGCGATCCTCAAGGCGGTGCGCGAGGCGTTGCCGTCGCGCGTGGTGTGCACGGTCAAGTTGCGTCGGTCGTTCGACGACACGCCGGAGATGGCCGCGAACTTCGATCGGATTCTGAGCGCGACCGCCGATCTCGGTTACGCGTGGGCGACGGTGCACGGCCGGACGGTTGAGCAGAAGTACATCGGCCCCAGCCGCTGGGACATCCTCCGAGATATCGTCGCCCGGCACCCGAAGATGATCGTCTTCGGCAGCGGCGACATCTGGCAAGCGTCTGACATCTTCGCGATGCTCGAGTACACCGGCGTGAGCGCGGTGAGCGTCGCTCGCGGTTGCATCGGCAACCCGTGGATCTTCCGCCAGGCCCGCGCGATGCTCCGCGGCGAACCGCCCTCCCCGCCGTCACTCGCCGAGCAGCGCGGCGTGCTGGAGGAGCACTTCCGGCTACTGATGGCGGTCTGCCGCGAGATGCGGCACGGCGAGGAACAGGCGGGCAAGCTGATCCGCAAGTTCGGGATCAGGTTCGCGGAGCACCACCCGCGTGGGGAAGCGGTGCGGCTGGAGATGATCCGGGTGAAGGGGCTGGCGGACTGGCGGGCGGTTTTGGAGCGGTGGTATGGGGAGGCGGCGGCGGAGTAGGCGCGGAGGGCGGGTGTCGCCCCCTTAGCTTCGGGGGCCGCCGCGTTTTCGAGGTTGGGGATCAGCGTGCTGTACCATGGTGATTCTCCTTTGATGAAGTGAAGGCGGAAGGGTCACTGGCACCCAAAGCCGATGCCGTCCGCGTCCCAGGCCGCGAAGAAATCGATGACGTCGTCGGCATCGACTCCGCCGGATGCGTTGACATCCGCACACGAGTTGCCCGCGTCCCAAGCGGTGAAGAAGGAGATCACGTCGTCCGCGTCAATCCCGCCGAGGCCATTGAAGTTGGCGAAGCAGCCCGAGAGTCCCCATCCGCAGCCTGGCGCAAAGCGAAGAGAGATCGGTTGGCTGATTCCGGCACCGCACGTGTTTGCGACCCGCAGCTGATACGCACCCGAGTCCATGATGGAAAGACCAGAGATCAGAAGGCTTTGAGTGGTGGCACCCGTAACCGTACCACCGTTCAAAGAAGCGCCTTGGGGTCCATCGACGACGGGCGTCCCGTTCCGCAGCCATTGAAAGGCGGGGGCACCAGAGAAGTCGTAGCCCGTTGCCACCGCGGCGGTGATGGAAACACTAGAACCTTGGTTGGTGATCGTCGCCGAAGGTTCGCGTGCGATCACGGGAACACCGGTCTCAGACCACCGCGCGATGTAGGGTGACGAGATGCCATCCACTGAAAGGAAGTTCCCGACGACGATGAGTTCGCCGTTGAAGACGGCGTAGTCGAAGACCGAGCTACGGCAAAGGCTTCCAGTGCAACCCGAAACGCCCGACGAGAAGCCCCGCCAGTGCGAGCCGTTCCAACGGGCGATCGAACTCGAAGTCGCGCCGCCCACGCCTGTAAACTCTCCGCCTATGACGAGGTCCCCTCGGTACTCGCCCAAGGAATCAACGCGGGCGGACGTACCCTGCGGATTCTCTGCGAACCCCGACCAACTTACCCCATTCCACGCGGACAGATCCGCGAAGGGAACGTTCGAGTCAAAGAACTGGCCGCCCGCGATCAGCCTGCTGCGCCACACCAGTAGACTTGTTACATAAGTGCCCCCGTCGTCGACTCCGCCGCCAACTGTTTGCCACGCGGAGCCATCCCAGCGAGCGATGTGGCGATAGCCCCCGTCGAACGCACCGCCGGTATAAAGGGCGTTCTGAAACACCGCGAAGGACCGGGGCGTATTGGCGGAGTTGCCGAGTGCGCCCATCGCGCGCCAGGTCGTGCCATTCCACGCCGCGACGTTCTGAACAACCGTCGGACCTGCCCGATCAATGTCGCCACCGGCGATCAGCTCGTCCTGAAAGGAAATCATGGCGTGCACCTCCGGACCGCCAGACGCACCGGAGAGAGGGGGAACGGCCACCCAGTGATCTCCGTTCCACGCCGCGATCGAGTCTGTACTTCCAGGAGGCAGGCCTGGCACATTGGGAAACGAACCTCCCACAAACAAGAGCCCATCATGCACGACAAGGCAGCGAACGGGCGAATCGGAGGTTCCGGTTACCCCAGAACCGAGCGGTGACCATCGCACGCCATTCCAAGCGGCGATGTTGCTCGCTGAAACTCCGCCGATGGAGCTGAACCGCCCGCCAACGACAAGTTCCGAAGGGCGTGGTCCGCTGCCATCAGGATCCCACACGACGGCGGCTCGGATGGGCCCATTTGCTCCTCCCTGCCCGAAGGGGGTGAGCCACCTGCCTTCGCATTGGCCGAAGGCGGTGTCCGGCGGCGCTCCGACTGAGAGGATGAACATGGCAACTGAACTGGACGCAATGAGGCGATTCTGCACAGTGTGGCTCCTGTATGGACGTGCGACAGAGCGGACCTCCGAAGAGACGGATTCCGAGCCACGCGAAGGTGGTCCTTTCAAGAAAATTGTGAACGGGGTGTGGACGAGCCTCATTCGCCTTTGACGGGCGACGCCTTGGGAGCTTTGTCGCGAGCCAGCTCGATGCGCTGCACCTGCGCCAGAATGCCCTGCCTGATGGGATCCTGCTCAGGCAGAATCCGAGTGACGACTTCGGCCGCCTGGCGGGCATACTCCACCGCTTGGTCAAGATTTTTACGGCGAGCCGAGCAGAACGCAAGACCCAGAAACGCCCCCGCTTGATCGGGATGGCCAGCGGGGTCGAGCCGGAGCGACATCGCCAAGGCCTCCCGGTACAACGCTTCGGATTCATCGATGCGCACGACGGCCCTCTGAAACTTCGCCGCACCGAGCAGGCCTGTTACGACCCTCCGGTCGTCATCGCCTGTGTTCAGCTTCATGGCTTCCACGTTTCGGATGGTCCGCGTCGCAGCCTCTTCAAAGCGCTGAAGGTCTCCAAGCGCATTCGCACACGTGTTGTTCGCGGCAATGGTCTGCCAGTCATCCCGACCAAAGAGGCGTTCGAAGATTTCGCAAGCTTCTGTCGCCAGAGGCACCGCCTCGTCCGCCTTGCCGATGTCCACCAGGAGCTGGGCGAGATTGTTGAGAGAGTTCGCGAGATCCGGATGGTCGCCGTCGGAAAACACCAGCCGCCGAATGCTCAGTGCTTCACGTTGCATCCCCTCAGCCGCTCCGCTCTTGCCCATGAAATAACTAGCTTCGGCAAGAGCGATCAGCGCACTCGCGATCGACGGATGATTGGGATCGAAGCACTCGCGGCGTATCGCCAGACTGCTCTCCAGGCTGGCCAGGGCGTCTGAAGGCCGACCGAGGGCGACGAGGGCCGAGCCATAGATGTTCTGCGCAGTGGCCAACTGAATATTTCGATTCAAGCTTGAGGGAAGGCGAGAGTACATCTCGATGGCAACGCGAGCATCTTCTGCTGCGCCTTCAAACTGACCGCACCTGAATCTCGCGAGCGCGAGGTTCTGCCTGCTCAGCGCTCGCTGCAAATGATCCTCTGGATAGAGACTTTCGAAGGCACTGACTGCTTCGACCTGCTTGGAGAGCGCCTCCTTTGATCGAAGTGAGTGACTCCCGATCGCGATGGCAAGGCCCTGCGCACACTGAGCAAGCCGCAACTTCCGCTGCGCTTCATCGGCAATCGTGCTCGCTTCGCGCTCGGCACCTGCGAGGATGGCCTCTGCCTCGTCGGGTCGACCAGATTTGTTGTGCAGTGTTCCGAGGATGAGCCTCAGACGTATCGATCCGTCGGGGTTCTCGGAGAGAGCGCCTTCTTCGAGCAGCCGGGCGACGTTTGAGGCGATTTCGCTGTACATCGCCCTCTCTGGGCCAAATGATTCTGCCGGATCCATCCCCGAAACCACCTGTTCTATCATCGCGGCGTACGACTCGGAGGAGGCTCGTTGTAGATCTGCCCGTTCCGACTCTTTCCTCGCTTCCTCGGATTTGACCTTCAACGCCTCACTCGCCAATTCCAGAAGTTGCCTCGCGTGCCGCTCACGAAGCAGACCGATCGAAGTTCCGGCGACCCCTCCCACAAGAAGAGTGATCATGGCCACGGCGGCGGCAACAGGAAGGCGGTGCCGCAAGACGAACTTCTTGAGCAGGTAGCTTCGTGATCGAATGCTGGGCTGCACCGGCAGGCCGCTGAGGTACCGCTCCAAGTCCTCGGCGAGCGATTCGACCGAGGAATACCGGCGCTCCCGATCCGGTGCGATCGCCTTCAACACGATGAGATCGAGGTCGCCCTGTAGCTCCGCGACGAGTCGTCTGGGTTGCTGCCCCACAGCCTTGGTGGCCTCCGCGGCTGCTTCGGGGTCGGTGAGGATTCGGTCACTGGGCTTGACGGGGACCGCTTCACAGACCGCTTCGAGGATCTTGGTTCTCGAGAGGGTCTGAACCGCTGCCATTGGAATCGGAGTAGTGCAGGTCAACAACTCGTACAGGAGCACCCCGATGGAGTACACATCCGAGCGAGTATCAACATCGTGGGCAACACCCGATGCAGACGCTGACACGGCCGCAGCCGAGTCAGTCCCGAACGCCCTCATCAGTTGCTCCGGACTCGCGTACGGCGGCGTTCCGAATCCCGCATGGTCAGCATCAGCATCGGTCGAGCCCGCCACCTGCTTGCGAAACACCCTCGCGATGCCGAAGTCGATGATCTTCGTGCACGAAACGCCGTCGGCGTTGCGAAACGCCAACACATTCGACGGGGTGATATCCTGATGAATCACGCCTTTCCGATGGGCGTGTTTGACTGATGTGCAGATCTGAATCACCAGCGCAACGCGTTCGCGAATCGTGAGTCGCGCCTCCTCCGCGTAGCGGGTCACTGGCTTTCCATCGACAAACTCCATGGCAAAGAACGGCCGCCCCGCTGGGGTCGCGCCCGCATCAAAGATCTTCGCGATGCCCGGCTCGTCCATCTCGGCAAGCGTTTGCCGCTCTCGCTCGAAGCGCCGAAGCGTGTCCGCAGTGTCCAAGCCGATCCTCATGACCTTGATCGCGACGCGCCGGGCAGGATTGATCTGCTCCGCGGCGAACACGACGCCGAAGCCACCTTCCCCAATCCTTTCGCCAAGCCGGTAGTTGCTCAGATTGCTCCCCATGCCCTCAAACCTTTTGACTTCCACGATCGCATCGAGGAGTTCATCGCGGCTGAGTCCGACGGCGTGGAACGGAAGGCCGCCAGTGACAGGTTGGTAGCCGGAGCTGCGCTCATCCGCGGCGCAAAGGCTCTCGAGCAGTTGCCGGGACCGCGGATCGAGGTCGCACGTGGCAATGAAGGAGGCACGATCCCCGTCGGCGAGATTGACGGCTGTCAAGAACAACTGCCGGATACGAGGGTCGATGTCGAACGGATCGTCGGCGGGGTCCACTTGCCTCTCACTTTAACTCGGCGAGGCACCATGCGCTCGCGATTCTCCAGTCCTGCTTGATCGTCGTGTCGCACACTCCAAGAAGCTTCGCGGTGTCCTCAAGGCTTACGCCGCCAAAGAACCTCAGCTCCACACCCGCAACCATCCGCTCGCCGGTGGGCTTGAGCAGCCGCAAACGATTCAGGGCGTCGTCAAGTTCGAGGACATCGATGCAGAGTCGATCTGTGGGCTCGTTGCTCGAAGTCAGTTCAACATGCACCCTTCCGCCCGGGCCCTTCAGCGCATGTCGGCGACGAGCGTGATCGACCAGGATGTTTCTCATCACCTTCGCCGCCCATGGCAGAAACAGTAACCGGTCCGGGCAGTGCTCCGCGCGGTCGGCGATTCGGAGATAGGCATCATGGACGAGCCGTGTAGGATTCAGCGACTTGATCGACTGGTCATGGCCCAGCACGTGCGCTGCGATCGTCCTCAAGTCCTCGTAGTGCGATGCGAAGAGCTCGTCCAGCGCGCTACGGTCGTCCAAAGTCACGCCGGGATCGGGCCTTTCGTTGCTCATACGCACTCCCCGGTTTCTCAGCGGCAATCAAGCCCGCCACATGGTGACATTTCGATTTCGTAAACTATAGACACGTTCAGGTTGGGCCTCGTGCACCATAGCCGTCGCGGTGAGCGTGTGACCCGGCCGCTCGTTCGCCATGTGC
>JBMOHX010000211.1:0-6830 GCA_049317625.1 Phycisphaerales bacterium | reverse complement strand
CCCTTGGAGTTGGAGGTGTCACCCGCGCCGACGATGAACGGCATCGTGCACGCCCACATCACGATCATGCCCGCGAACATGTTCGCCGCGTAGCGGATGTTCATCAGCCCGCCCGCGCCGAGCATCTCGAGATTGATCGTGGGGCTGAGGTCCAGCTTCTTGAGGGAGATGTTCGCGATCGTCGGCATGTCCAGGCCGGTCCAGTCGAGCAGCCGTTCGAACGGGTGCTCGCTCAGCCAGCGGACCTTCGACAGACCCAGCAAGCGGTCCTGGATGAAGGTGTGGTAGTACTCGCCCGTCATGAACTTGATCGTCCCGGCGAACAACGCCGCGAACGCGAGAGCCCGGGCCTTGAACAGCCCCAGCTCCGCGGCGGATGTGTAGAGCGTGTCCAAAAGCACGCCGCACGCGCGGCCTTCGGGGAACGGTTGCTGCTCGTCGTTGATGAACCGGCGTTTCATCGGGAACGCCACCAGCACCCCGAGGATGCTCAGCAC
Source organism: Phycisphaerales bacterium (assembly GCA_049317625.1). GTDB lineage: Bacteria > Planctomycetota > Phycisphaerae > Phycisphaerales > UBA1924 > JBEIUO01. The sequence goes on along the minus strand of JBMOHX010000211.1, from coordinate 6,333 downwards.
CACGTTGAACAGGAGCATCTGCCACCACGGGATGGTCGCGTTCTTCACCATCATGTACGCCGCGAGCCCGGAGACCAGCGGGCCGGTCATGTACCCCGCGGAGGTCGCGATGCTCTGCATCGCGTTGTTCTCGAGGATCGTCATGTCCTTGGCGCCCAACTGGGAGAGCACCTTGAACATGGCGAAGGCAAGAATCACGCTCGTGAGGCCCACGCCCAGGGTCCACCCGGTCTTGGCGCCGATGTAGAGATTGGTGGCGGAGAGGAGCCCGCCGAGCACAAAGCCCGTCAGCGCGGAGCGGAGCGTCAGCTGCGGCATGTTGCCGCGGTAGACGTTCTCGAGCCACCACCGGTCCTTCTGCTCGGGGGTCCAGTCGCGGATCTGTTCTTCGGAGAGGTTTTGGATCGCCATGGGTCGCCGGGTCCTGTCTTCGCCCGGGGGCCTCTGCTCGGGCGGACGGACACGGTATCACACCCGGCGCGGAAGCGATACCCCGCCCCGACGCTCGGCACTCAACCCCGAGCCGGCTCCGTGCTCCATCGGAGCACCGCCGCGATCAGACGCTCGCGGTCGACCGGCTTGGTGAGGTAGTCGTCGCACCCCGCGGCGATGCACTTCTCTCGTTCACCAGCCATCGCGTGGGCGGTCAGGGCGATGATCGGCCGTCGGAAGCCGGCGGCACGCAAGCCCGCGGTTGCCGCGTACCCGTCGAGCACGGTCATCTGCATGTCCATCAGCACCACGTGGGGGTCAGAGAGCGGCGCGGCATGCACGGCACGCTCGCCGTTTTCGACGATATCGAGCTCGGCCCCCGCTCGGCGCAGGATGAACCCCAAGAGTCGCTGGTTGTCCGGGCCGTCCTCGGCCAGGAGCACGCGCACGCCGGCGAGCGGGGTGGGGCTTGTGCCGGCCGGAGCGGGTGTAGGAGTCGTGGTTTGCTGAGCGCTGGCGGATGTCGCGCCACCCACGGTGAGCGAGAAGGTTGACCCTTGTCCGGGTTGGGAGCGAACGGTGATGCCCCCGCCGAGTCTTTTCGCGAGGTGACCCGAGATCGAAAGCCCAAGGCCGGTGCCGCCGAACCGCCGAGACATCGAGGGATCTGCCTGGCTGAACGGCCGGAAGATCCGGGACACTTGATCTTCGGTCATGCCGATGCCGGTGTCCGTGACCTCGAAGCGCAGGCTGGAGGGTTGCTCCGGCTCAGAGACGACCCGCAGACTGACCGCTCCTTGCGCGGTGAACTTGATCGCGTTGCCGAGGAGATTCACCAGCACCTGCTTGAGGCGCGTTGGGTCGGTGTCCAGCGAGGGCGGTGCCGACCCGTCGATGAAGACATTGAATGTCAGGCCCTTCGACTCGGCGCGCGGGCGCAGCAACACCGCCAACTCCTCGACGAGCGAACGCGTGCCGACGCGGAGCGTTTCCAGGGTCATCTGGCCCGCCTCGATCTTCGAGAGGTCGAGGATGTCGTTGATGATCGCGAGCAAGTGCTCGCCGTTGCGGCTAATGGTCTCGATGTGCTCCAGCCGGGCCTGCTCTACAAGTGTGTTGTCGCGCAGGATGTCGGCGAACCCCAGGATGGCCGTCATCGGCGTCCGGATCTCGTGGCTCATGTTCGCGAGGAACTCGCTCTTGGCGCGGCTGGCCGCCTCGGCCACCTCGCGGGCGGTCCGCAGGTCCTCTTGGGCGCGGAGCCGGCCCGTGATGTCGCGGATGAAGAGCCCGTACATCACCGCGCCGTGCACTGTGACCGGTGAAACGGAAATCTCCGCAGGAAAGCGACAACCGTCGCGTCGCACCCCATCCACTTGCGCGCGGCCGTCGGTCGCGTCCCGCGCGGCGTTGAGCAGAGACGAGATGTCGGCCGGGCTGTCGGTCGCCGGCAGGAAAAGAAACCCAGAAGCCTCACGCCCGCTCGCCTCGCCGGCCTCGTAACCGAACACCACCTCGGCCATCCGATTCCAGCCTGTGACCCGGGCGGAATCATCGAGGGTCACCACCGCGTCCATCGCGGTGTCGATGATGGTCCGGGCTCGCGCCTCGCTGTGCTCGAACTGCCTCGTCCTCTCCACCACCAACGCTTCCAGTTCGCGCTTCCGCGCCTCGGCCGCGGCCGACTCCCGCCCGAGCCGAAGGAAGGCGAGCGATAGAGCGCCGCAAAGCCCCAGCGAGGCGACGCTCCACACCGCTGTGACGAACCGAGCGCCCCGCACGCCCGCTCGGGCTTCGAAGTCATCGTTGGTCAGGCCGTGCCAGAGAACCCACTCAGCCGAATCGTCCCGCACGCGGAGCGCGGAGACATCGCAGGCAGGAAGGGATGCCTCGGGGCGGTCGGCGCGGACGGCGTCGGGGTTGTTCGCCGCGGCACCTCCGCCGGCACCCGTGATCGTCTGCCCGGTGGTCGCGTTGCGGATCGAGGTGTTGCCGTCCGGGAGCAGGTCGTAGAGGACCGAGGTGAGGAAGACGGCGCTGACGCACCCCTTCAGTGCGCCGTCGGGTCCATAGAAGGGGACGGAGTAGACCACGCCCGAGCGGTCCGCGTCGCTTGGGTTGGATGGCGAATAGCGTGAGTTGTCGCAGGTCACGACTTCCTGCCCTGTGAGCGCGGGGACGTCGAGCCCCTTGACGTCGTTCTCGCGCGGGGCGTGTTCCTTGAACCAGGCCAGCTGCTGCTTCATCAGCCGGTACTCGTAGATCTCGATCTCCTCGACCTCCGCTTCGCCATGCTCTTCGTGCCCCGACTCCGCGTGGCGGCCGATGATCAGCTCGTCGAAGGTGATGATCGGCTCTTGAGGTTCGCCCGTGACGGGATCGAGGAGGTCCGGGTCAAGGTCGACCGGCACGATGTAGACCTCGGACATCGCGACGTCGGTCGCGAGCGCGTTGTAGAGTTCCTGCACGGTGGTCCGCGCGTCGGCGTCGAAGTTCTTCGCGTACCGGTCGATGGATCGCACGCCCGGGAGCCTGGACATCGTGCGGATCCCGACGTAGACCCGCTCGAACACCCGCTCGACCTGCTGCGACAGATCCCGAGCACGGGCCGCGGTCTCCGCGCGGGCTTCGGCCTTGGCGGTCGCGATCCTGTCCGTGTGCCCCCGCCAGACCAGGGCGAGGAGCACGGCACCCAGAGCCGCGATTGAGATGGACCGAACCCTGTGCAAGCAGACTTCTCCGGTCCGATCTGATCGACCGTTCGGGTGAGCGGATTTCGGGAACGGTCGGCGTTGGCCTCCCCATTTTCTCATTCGCGAGAGAAGCGAATCCGGGGCAACCCCGAACGCCCGGTAACTCGTATAAACTGCAGGGCCGATTCCGCCCGGTCCGTTTGGGGAGGTCGCGCGGATTGGTCGATACGCACTCGGAGCCGACGGGGCGGAGAGCCGCGCCGAGGACCGGCGCGCCGAAGGTCCGAAAGGGGAACGCAGACATGAGCGACGCACGCACCCACCAGCAGGGATCCGGCTTTACAGGCCAGGATCTGATCGGCACCATCGAAAGCCGGCTGGACCGTCGCCGGTTCCAGGATCAGCACTGGACCGGGACGTTCTGGGAGTACCTCGACATCGCGGCGAACAACCCGGCGGTGGTGCGGAACGCCTACCAGCGGCTTTACGACGCCGTTCTCAGTTACGGGAGCGAGCGGTACAAGCTCTTTAAGAAGGATGTGGTGCGGTACCACTTCTTCAGCGACCCCTTCGACAACGGCGGGGACGGCATCTACGGCCTGGACTTCGCGCTCATGCAGCTCGTCGACTTCCTGAGGAGCGCGGCGGAGGGGTACGGCACCGACAAGCGCATCCTGCTTCTGCACGGCCCGGTGGGCAGCAGCAAGAGCACAATCGCGCGGCTGCTGAAGAAAGGGATCGAGCACTACAGCAAGACGCCCGACGGCGCGCTGTACTCGTTCTCCTGGCTGCTCAACGAGGACTGCGAGGTTTCGGCGTCCGAGGGGAGCCCGAAGGAGGCGGCCAAGACCCACGAGTTCAAGTGCCCCATGCACGAGGAGCCGCTCGTGCTGATCCCGCGCGAAGCGCGCGAGGACGTGCTCGCGAAGCTGAACTCGGCATGGCGAGCGAAGAACCACGGCGGGAAGCTGAAGGTGTTCGGCGAGCCCGACCCCTTCTGCCGCAAGGTGCTCGAAGACCTGATGCGGTTCTACGACGGCGACTGGCGCAAGGTGATGGATCACGTGCGGGTGCGGCGCATCGTGCTGAGCGAGAAGGACCGCGTCGGCATCGGCACCTTCCAGCCCAAGGACGAGAAGAACCAGGACTCGACGGAGCTGACGGGCGACATCAACTACCGCAAGATCGCGATGTACGGGTCGGACTCCGACCCGCGCGCGTTCAACTTCGACGGCGAGCTCAACATCGCCAACCGCGGCATCTGCGAGTTCATCGAGGTGCTGAAGCTGGACGTGGCGTTCCTGTACGACCTGCTGGGCGCGAGCCAGGAGCACTCGATCAAGCCGAAGAAGTTCGCGCAGACGCACATCGATGAAGTGATCCTCGGGCACACGAACGAGCCCGAGTACAAGCGGCTGCAGAGCAACGAGATGATGGAGGCGTTCCGCGACCGCACGATCAAGATCGACGTGCCGTACAACATCCGCCTCGACGACGAGATCAAGATCTACCAGAAGGACTTCGGCACCGAGCGGATCCGCAACATCCACGTCGCGCCGCACACGCTGGAAGTGGCGGCGATGTGGGCGGTGTTGACGCGGCTCGACGAGCCGAAGAAGGCGGGCCTGACGCTGCTCCAGAAGCTGAAGCTCTACAACGGCAAGAGCATCCCGGGGTTCACGGAAGACTCGGTGCGTGAGCTGAAGGAGGAGGCGCCGCGCGAGGGGATGCAGGGCATCAGCCCGCGGTACATCCAGGACAAGATCAGCAACGCGCTGGTGGGTCGGCAGGCCATCGAGGAGAAGGCGATCAACCCCTTCATGGTGATCAATGAGCTCGAGAGCGGGCTGAGCCATCACTCGCTGATCAGCGACGAGAACACCAAGAAGCGGTACCGCGAGTTGCTCGCGGTGGTGAAGGAAGAGTACGAGGACATCATCAAGGGCGAGGTGCAGCGCGCGATCTCGGCGGACGAGGAGGCGATCAAGCGCCTCTGCACGAACTACATCGAGAACGTCCGTGCCTACACGCAGAAGGAGCGCGTCAAGAACAAGTACACGGGTCGCGACGACGAGCCCGACGAGCGCCTCATGCGGGCGATCGAGGAGAAGATCGACATCCCCGACAGCCGCAAGGACGACTTCCGCCAGGAGATCATGAACTACATCGGCGCCCTCGCGCTGGACGGCAAGAAGTTCGAGTACAACACCAACGCGCGGCTGTACCGCGCGCTCGAACTCAAGCTCTTCGAGGACCAGCGCGACACGATCAAGCTGAAGAACCTCGTGAGCAGCGTCGTCGACGACGAGACACAGAAGAAGATCGACGTCGTGAAGCAGCGGCTGATCAAGCAGTTCGGCTACAACGAGGTTTCGGCGACGGACGTGCTGAACTACGTGGCGAGCATCTTTGCACGCGGGGATAGCAAGCGGTAGAGGCACCGGGGAGTCGTTGGTGGCGCGGTTGGAGAGGCGCGATGCGAACCCATCGAGCTTCCGCTGCGTAAAATCTAGGGTGCACCCCGTCCGCCTCGTCGCCGCGGCGCTTGCTGGCTTGTTGCTCGTGCTTATGGCCGGGTCGCTCCCTAACTCGCGGCGAGATCTGTCCACAGTCGGCGTTTGGCTCAAAGGCCCTCAGCGACCAGGGGCATCGCACCCTCGACCGCTGCCGCTCGATGTCTACCGGTCGTCGCGCGGGGTCGAAGTGGTGGCGGCCGGGAGCCCTGCGCCCGAATCGGGAGTGCTGCTCGCTGTTCACCTGACCACCGCCACGCGCGAGAGGTGGGGGTTTCTCTTCCCGACACGCGAATCGTGGACGCATCAAGTATGGGGCGGGGATGAACTGAGCGAACCGGAGCGAGCGCAGTTCGTCTCGATGGGGGTCGCGTGTCTTCGAGCGCAGGGAATGAGCGAACTCGTGAGCGAGCAGCTCGCTCGGGGCGAGCTCGCGAGAACCCGTGTGCTCGTTCGCGGCTACCTGCTCAACGCGGTCGTCGTCGTGATCGTGGTGTTCGCGATGCGGCAGATCTGGTGCGTATGTAGGCGACTGGGATGAGCCCGATGACGATCCGCTGTTCGCACTCGCGCATGAAAGAGGCCCCGGCGGAGCGCCGGGGCCTCTGAAAGCAATGCGTATGCCGCAGACGCGAGATCAGCAGCCGGGGAAGCCGACGCCACCCGCGTCCCACGCGCCGAAGAACACGATCACG
>JBMOHX010000210.1:0-6838 GCA_049317625.1 Phycisphaerales bacterium | reverse complement strand
GCAGGCTTCTTCCGGTGGCCGTGAGCTTGGTGTTGTCCGCGAGCGGCGACCCGGGGGCGTACGCCTCGATGAGCGCCTCGTATGTCGCTTCATCAAAGGTGTCGACCTCGAGCGCACGCTTGAGCAACTGCTCCGCGCCGTTCGAATCGCCGACCCCGAGCCTCGCCTGCGCCGCCGCGATCAGCCGGGCCGCGGGGGCGTTGTTCGCCAACAGCGAGAGTTCTTTTTCGGAGGCCTTGGCGGATTCGTCGGGGTTCCCGCTCGCGGCCCACGCCGAGACCGCGGCGCGGACGTCGCGAGCGTTCTGCAACGGAAGCTTGGAGCACGCGTCGCGGGCGGTTGCGTACTCGCCCGCGGCGACGGCGATCTCGGCGACGCACCGCCACTTCGCGGCGTCTTCGCCCGCGATCCGCCGGGCGGCATCGAGCGCTTCCGCCGGCTTGCCCAGGGCCGCAAGCAGATAGGCCCGCAGCAGCCCGGCCTCGGCAGAAGCGTCACCGGCGAGCGAGGCCGCGAGGTCGTCAACGCCACGCCCGAGCGCCAGCGCGGCGGACGCGTACACGGGGGCGTCCACCGGGCTCGACTTCGTCAGCAGCAGTAACTCCCGCAGACGCCCCGCGTCGTCTTCGACCGGAGCCGCCGCGAGGAGGTCGACAACGGGTGCCCCGTCCCACGGGCGGAGCTGCACGAGGTCCCGCAGGAGCCGGCGGGACTCGTCCGGGCCCGCCGCGGCCGCCGCGGCACGCGTCAGACGCGCGGCGACAGTGGGCGAGATCGAGGATTCGGCGGCCATGGCTCGGAGCCTGCTCGAAACGGCGCGGCCGACCGAGGGCAATGAGGCGACGGTGGCGATCGCCGAAACTTGCCGCTCGTCGATCCGCCCCTGGGCAGCGACGAGGGAGCTGAGCAGAAACTGAGCCGCGCCCGCCGAATGCCCCCGCGCGAGATCCGCCCAGACCATCCTCAGCGAGACCCCGACCGGGTCGACGGGGCTCAGCGCCGCCGCCTGCGCGTAGTCCTGCCTCGCGTCCTCGTATTGACCCATGCGGCATGCGAGATCGCCAGCGCGCGTCCAGAACTCGGATCGACGCCGGAAGACTTCGGCGAGCTCGCCGCGGAACCGGCTGTACGCGAGCGTCGAGAACGGCACCGAGAGTGCGCGACCGATCATCTCTCGCGCGGCCGACAGCGAACCGGTCGCGGCGAGGGCTTCGGCCAGGTCCAGCCTCACGAGCACGGCGAGATCCGATTCGGGCCTGAGGTCCGGCGCATCGAGCGCGTGCACGAGCGACGCGAGCGCTTCGTTCCACTGCTTGGCGCGGAGTTTCTCCCGCCCCAGCAGCCAGTGCACCATGCTCTCGTTCAGGCCGAGAGAGAGCGCCTTTGCGAACGAGCTGAGCCCGTTCTGACGGCGCCCGGCCGCGAGCTGCGCCTCGCCGAGCGCACGCCAGATCTCAGCGGCACCCGGGTCGAGGGCCGCGGCGGCTTCAAGGTCGGTGATCGCCTCGGGGAGCTTTCGATCGGCCGCCTTGAGGCGGCCCTGCGAGTAGAGGTGCAGGGCCTCGACGTCGGCGACATGCTTTGAAGGAGGCGGTTGGACAGCACCCGCGCGGAAGGCCTCGAGCGTCTTGTCCAATGGAAGGGTCGACTTCGCGCCTTCGGCGCGGAGCTCGATGGGCAGGATCTGTACCGCGGGACCGTCGGCCCAGTCGGGCGCCTTGAGTGCCGACGCGAGCTCATCGGGGTTTGACCGCTGGGCGGCGTCGAGAGCCAGGAGCGGGTCGCTCTCTTCGGCGGCGACGCGACCCGACGGCGCGGGTGAGTCCGAACCGGGTTTGGAGGCGCAACCGGCCAACCAAGACGAACACGCGAGGGCTGCCGCGAGAGAAGCCTTTGCGCAACGCATGGTTCAGCCTCCACCTTTGGACTTGGCCTTGGTCTTCCGAGCCGCGGCGGCTTTGGGCGCTCGGGGCTCGGCTTTGCTGCGAGCGGGTGCCGGGCGAGCGGCCGGTTCGACCGCCGGCGCAGGGGCTCGCTTCTCTTTCCGCGGGGACTGGCCGTCTTCGTCGGACCATGCCTGGAAGAGAGACGCGACCTCGGATGCTTCGTCCGCGTGGACGTGGCGTTCGATGAACGCGGTCGCGCTGTGCACGTCGTTGGCTTCGTCGAGAACTCCCTCGGCGGCAAGAAGATCGCGCAGGCGCTCGTCGATCGGGAGCGCGTGGACATGGAGCTCGCAGAGCAGGAGCCTGTGGGACGCGAAGAGGGGAACGCCCTCGATGGAATCGATGTACGCTTTGGCGTCGCGCTTGGCCAGCTCCGGGAGGTGGGCCAGAGACACCGCGTGCTGGCGGCGGTAGATGTCGTTGAGCGCGGCGCGGAGGCGGCGGGCCCGCTCGGCCGCGAGGGGATACTTCTCGCCGAGGACTTCGGCGACCTCGTCGTCGATGGCGGCCCGAAGGTCGTTGTAGTCGACGAAGGCCTCGTGGAGCCGCTTGTACGCCGCGCGGGCCTGAGAAGTAGCGGCCTCCCACAGGAGCATCGAGAAGACCAGTTCGCTCACGATGGAGTCGGCGGTGGGGGGGGCGTCACCGGTGCCGCGTGCGGGTGGCGCCGCGTCGAACCTGGAGCGGAGCCGCTTCAGGAGGGATGCCAGTTTCTTGGCGGGATCAGGCGGGCTCACTGCGGGGCCTCCTCTTGCGTCGGGGCAGGCCCCTCGTCCGCGGGCTCGGGGGCGATACCCCTCGCACGGAGTTCGTCTGAAGCCCTGTTGATGTCCGCGAGCACCGCCGCCTGCTTCTTCAGCGAGCGGTCGAGCTTGAAGACAAACTGCGGCATGCTCCGGGACCTGACGATCTCGCCGACTTCGCGCCGGATGTAGTTGGCGGCGGTCTGAAGACCGTGGAGCACCAACTCCTCACGGTCCTGCGGGAGCACCGAAAAACTGATGACGGCCTGCGCGAGATCGCGCGTGACCCGCACATCGATGATGGTGATCAGGCCCGAGACCCGCGGGTCCTGGAGGCCCTTGGCGATCACCTGCTGAACGGCGCGCTGGATCGCCGCGGCCATCTGTTCCACCTTGTGGCTCATCGGGTTCCTTCTTCTCCCATCTCTTCGGCCCTGTGGCGCATCTCGGCGGCGATCTCGGATTCGTCCGTTTCGTCGGCGGCCCGGCCCTCGATCTCGCATCCGTGGAGGATCTCACGCGAGGTCGCTCCGAGCTCGGCGTCGTGCAACGCGCGGAGCTCGGCGGTGATCTTGTCCAGCACGTTTCCGATGTGCTTGCCGTCGTTGCCGACGACGGCAAGCCCCAGCCTCGCGACGTTCCATGTCTCCTGCAGGCCGACTTCCGCCACGCTCGCGTGGTGCCCACGCCGCAGCCTGTCCTTCACCGACAGCACGACCCGGCGCTTGTCCTTGAGGGATGCCGCGTCGTGCACGTGCAGATCGAACTGGAGGATCCCGACGACCATGCTTCAATCCCGCTGACACCGCGTCAGAGCGTTCGCTTCACCTCGACCTTGCGGTAGCACTCCAGCACGTCGCCTTCCTTGATGTCGTCGTACCCGTCGATCTTCATGCCGCACTCCATGCCGGCACGCACTTCCTTGGCGTCGTCCTTGACACGCTTGAGCTGGGCCAGTCGGCGGTCGTGCTCGATCACCACGCCGTTGCGCGTGACGCGGATGAGCGCGTCGCGTTGCACCGTGCCGTCGGTGACATAGCAGCCCGCCACGCTGCCGACCTTCGAGATCCTGAACACCGCGCGGACGTCCGCATGACCCAGGACATCCTCGCGGATCTCCGGAGACAGCAGACCCTCGGCGGCCTTCTTCAGGTCGTCGGTGATGTCGTAGATCACCTGGTACGTGCGGATCTCGACGCCCTTGGACTCGGCCAGCTGCCGCGCCTTCCCCGAGGGGATGACGTTGAACCCGATGATGATCGCCCGGCTCGCGTCCGACAGCAGCACATCGCTCTCGGTGATCCCGCCGACTGCGGCGTGCAGGACACGCACCCGCACCTCGGAGGTCTTGACCTTCTCGCACTCGGCCTTGAGCACGTCCACCGTGCCTTGCTGGTCCGTCTTGAGAACGATCTTGATCTCCTTCGCGTCCGATTCGCTCGACTGAATCTGCGAGAACAGCGAGTCCAGCGTGAGCTTCGGCGTCGCGAGCGCCGCCTGGCGTTCGCGCGAGCGCCGCTGCTCCGCGGCGTCCTGCGCCTTGCGCAGCGAGTCGACCACGTAGAACTTGTCGCCCGCGTCGCACACCTCGTCCATACCAGAGATCTGCACCGGCATGGGCGGCGAGGTATCGCGGATGCGACGGCCTCGGTCGTCGGTGATGTCACGCACACGCCCGAACGCGCGGCCCATGACCACGAAGTCGCCGACCTTCAGCTTGCCCTGCTGCACGAGCAGGTTCGCCACGGCGCCGCGTCCTTCCTCGGTCTTGGCTTCGATCACCGTGCCGATCGCCGGTCCGCCGAAATCCGCCTTCAGGTCCAGCAACTGGGCCTGATAGTCCAGCGTTTCAAGCAACTGCTGGATGCCCTGCCCTGTCGTCGCGCTCGTGCGAACGACTTCGGTGTCGCCGCCCCACTCGGTGGGGTTCAGCCCGTGCTCGGCCAGCAGGCCCAGCGACTTCTGGACCATCGCCTCGGTGGCGTCGGGACGGTCGATCTTGTTGAGGGCAACCACGATCGGCACCTTCGCAGCCTTCGCGTGGGCGATGCTCTCGATGGTCTGCGGCATGACACCCTCGGGCGCCGAGACCACCAGCACGACGATGTCCGTGAGGCGAGCGCCGCGCGAACGCATGCTCGTGAACGCCTCGTGGCCCGGCGTGTCCAGGAACACAACCTGCTTCTTCACGCCTTCCACCGACAAGTCCGCGACGAACGCGCTCGTCTTCTGCGTGATGCCGCCGGCCTCGCCCGCGGCCACGTTGGCGTTGCGGATCTTGTCCAGCAGGCTCGTCTTGCCGTGGTCGACGTGACCGAGGATGGTCACCACAGGGCCGCGAGGCCCGAGCGCCTTGGTCTCGCGCCGCTCCGCGAACTCAGACGACACAACTTCTTCGGCCGACTTCGCCTCGACGACTTCCAGGTCGACGTCGAAGTCCATCATGATCTCGACGGCCTTCTCCACTTCGATCGGGTCGTTGATCTTCTTCATCACACCCTGAAGGAAGAGCTTCTTCACGATGTCCGACGCCTTGACGCCGGTGGTCTCGGAGAGGTCCTTGATCGTGAAGGGAGCGGAGATGCGGATGCGTCCCGACGCCGCCGGGTCACCCGGGCCCACGGCCTGGCCGGGCTTCTTCAGGTCGTTCTTCCGCTTCTTGAGGAACCCGCCCGCCTTCGCCAGGCGTTCCTCGCGCTCGAGGAGATCCTGCTCGGTAAAGCCCGGTCCGCCGACCCACTCTTCGCCGCTGGTAGCGCGCCGGCGCTGCGGGACGCCCTGACCCGAGGATCGCTTGGTCTGCGGGGTGGGTGCGGGTGTGGTCTTACGACGCGGGCTCCGGCCCCGGTCATCCTCGGTTCCTCCCTCGGTGGGCGCGCCAGCTCCGCCGCCGGTGCGGGGTCCGCGAGCCGTGGGCATCGACGAACCGCCCGAACCGCCCGGTCCTCCGGGGCCCATCGGGCGCCGGGCGCGCGGGGCCTCGATCTGCTCGGGGGCTTCGATGCGCACAACCTTGGGGCCGCGAAGGGCCACCGGTGTGCGGTGCTCGAGCTTCGGGCCCGCGGGCGAGACGATCGTCGGACGCGTGGGGACGTTCTGCGGCGACACGGGTCCCCTCCCCAGCGTGCTCGTGCGCAGCGGGGCGGGGCCGGTCGAGGTGCCGGAATCAGAGGTCGGGCCGGGACCGGCCGAAGAACCCGGACCCGACGCCGTGCCCGGAGCTCCAGAGGGGCCAGATGCAGCAGGTGCGCCGGTCGATTGGCCGGTGCCGTCCTGACGCGGGGGCTGCTGCTGGCCGGTCGTGCCCGGCCCACTCGGGGAAGGACGCATCCCGGGCCTGGGGGCCTCGGGCTGGCGCGCCGGCGGTGTCGCGTGCGGAGTCGCCCGCATCGGAGGCTGCGGAGACTGTTGCGCCGGGGGATTGGCCGTGCTTGGTTGGGATGGCTTGGGGGCTTCGATCTGCCGCAAGAACCGCGCCGGACGGTTCGGAAGCTGGTAAGGCGCGGGACGGGGGGCCGGATCCGGGGCCGCGGGTGCCTCCGCGGCCGGCGTGCTCTGACCGGGTGTTGCCTGCGTGCTCGCTGGAGCCGACACGGAGGCGTCCTGCGTTGCAGGCTGCTGAGCGACCGGGTCGACGGCTGCCTCGGCAGCGTGCGCAGCCGGAGCCTCCGCCGTCGACGCCTCGGGGGCGGGCGTCGCGACGGCTGACGATTCAATGTGCCCCTGCGGGGAGGGGGTGTGGCTTGCGGACGTTGCGCCGGTGGAATCGGAGGACTCGCTCGGCTGGCTGTCGTGGGCACGGTCGCCGGACTCCGCCGCGCCGGGATGGTCGGCAACGACGGTCGAGGTCGTCGACTCCTCGCCGCCGTGGTCCTCCTCGCCGGGTCGCTTGCCAAACTTCCTTCGGGCGGGCTTGGCCTTGATCTTGTCGAGGTCGACCTTCGAGGCGGTCTCGACGGCGGTGTGCGGGGCGTTCTCGGCCTGGCCGCTGAACCAGTCGCGGATCGACGCCTCTAGGCCGGGACCCACCGCGGACATGTGGCCCTTGACCACGTCCTTGGAGATCCCTTCATCCCAGACCTTCGCCAGGATGACTTTCGAGTCGACGCCGATCTCTTTCGCGAGTTCAAAGATCTTCTTCGCCAATCG
>JBMOHX010000209.1:0-6850 GCA_049317625.1 Phycisphaerales bacterium | reverse complement strand
ATGCGATTCGGCGGGCTGGACGCCCGCCTTTGACCCAGCGGCCGGAGGCCGCTGCCACGCCTGTATACTCGCAACATGCCCACCCTCTACATCATCGATGGTTACGCCCAGTTCTTCCGGGCGTACCACGCCATCCGGACGCCCATGACAAGCCCGGTGACGAAGGAGCCGACGAACATGACGTTCGGCTTCGTGGGGATGCTGCTCAAGCTCCTCAAAGGGGACGGGGCCAATCTCTCGGGCGACGCGAGGGCCGAGTACGTCGCGCTCGCGCTCGACGTCGGCGGAGACCACGGCACGTTCCGCTCGCAGATCTACCCCGAGTACAAAGCCCATCGCGACCCGCCCCCGGAGGATCTCTTCCCGCAGGTGGAGCGCTGCCTCGCGATGCTCCGGGAGATCGGCCTTCCGATCATCGGTGTCGAAGGATTCGAGGCCGACGACGTCTTTGCCACCATGGTTGATCAGCTTCGCGCGAAGCACCCCGACCTGTGTATCCGGATGATCTCGAAGGACAAAGACCTCAAGCAGCTCCTGGAGACCCGAGACGGGCGGCCGATGGTCGAGCTCTTTGATGTGCACAACGACACGCCCTACTCCGCGGAGGCCCTCGCGGAGGACACCGGCCTCGCGCCAGGGCAGGTCGTGGACATGCTCACGCTGATGGGCGACACCGTTGACAATGTGCCCGGCGTCGAGGGCGTCGGCGAGAAGACCGCCGCGGCGCTCGTGAAGGAATGGGGGACGCTCGACAACCTCCTCGCGCACGCGGACCAGATCAAGGGCAAACGCGGCGAGCGGCTCCGCGAGGCGATCCCGCGCCTCCCGCTCTCCAAGACCCTCGTCACGCTCCGGCGCGACGTTCCAATGTCCTTCGAACTCGAGAGCGCCAGGGTGAGTGCGCTCAAGCTCGATCGCATGATCCCGGTCCTCAAGGAGTGCGGATTCAACCGGTACCAGGAGGACGTGCGGGTCCTCGCGGGGCTTCCCGCGGCCGCGCCGTCGCAGGAGGTCACCGGCGCTTCAGCGGGCCTCTTCGGAGGCGCGCCGACGCCCAAGCCGAAGAAGGTCGCGCCTGATCCCATCGCCACCGGCGGCCTGTTCGGAGCCCTCGAGCCGCCGCAGACCCGTCACGCGCAGTCGGGATCTTACGAGGCGGTGCTCACGGAGGCGGCGCTGCGAGAAGTGGTCGCGAAGGTGAAGGCGGCGCGGGTCGTGGCCGTGGATACCGAAACCACAGGTCTCTCGCCGCTGCTGTGTGATCTCTGCGGCGTCAGCCTGAGCATCGAACCCGGGACCGGCTGGTACATCCCGGTGCGCTCTCCCGAACCCGCCCGCCACTTGGATACAAAGACGGCGCTCGAGATCCTGCGGCCCGTGCTCGAAGACGCCACGCTCGCCAAGTGCGGGCACAACCTCAAGTACGACATGCTCGTGCTCCGCGCGCACGGCGTGCGGCTCCGCGGGATCACGGCGCCGGGCGGGCTCGACTCGATGGTCGGCAGCTACTTGATCGACGCGTCGCGTTCCAGCCACTCGCTCGATGCGCTCGCGCTTGCGCTGCTGGGCCGCACCAACATCTCGCTCTCGGAGCTCATCGGGAGCGGGAAGGACCAGAGGACGTTCGACACCGTCCCGCTGGAGCAGGCGACGCAGTACGCCGCGGAAGACGCCGATGTGGCGCTGCAGCTGCAGCGGCTGATGATGCCGCAGCTCGAGGCGATGGACCTTGCGCCCCTGCTCAACGGTGTCGAGACCCCGTTGGTCGAGGTGCTCGCGGAACTCGAATGGAACGGTGTGCTCGTCGAGCCCGCCGAGCTCGACCGCCAGCGAGCTCGCCTGGAGAAGCAGATCGGGGCGATCGTCGCGCAGTTGAACGAGGAGTCGCGCAAGAGCCTCGGCCGCACGATCGATCCCGATTCACCGAAGCAACTCGCCGCGGCGTTGTTCAATGGACCGGAGGACGACGTGACGGGACTGGGCATCAAGCCGCTCAAGAAGACCAAGACCGGCGTGTCGACGGACGCGGAGGTGCTGGAGAAGCTGGGCGAGGACCCGTCGATCACCACGCCGATCCCTCGCCTCATCCTCGAATACCGCCAGCTCAGCAAGCTCGTGTCGACGTATCTCGTCGCGCTCAAGGAAGCGATCAACCCGAAGACCGGGCGCATCCACTCGAGCTTCAACCAGACCGTCGCCGCCACCGGGCGCCTCGCGAGCAGCGACCCGAACCTCCAGAACATCCCGATCCGGACCGACGTGGGGCGAGAGATCCGGCGGGCGTTCATCGCGCCCGAGGGGTGTGCGCTGGTGACCGCGGACTACTCGCAGATCGAGCTGCGGCTGCTGGCGCACCTTTCACGAGACCCCGCGCTGATCGAGGCCTTTCACGCCGGCGCCGACATCCACACCGCGGTCGCGGCGCAGATCGCCAACATCAGCCCGATGGCGGTGACGAAGGAGCAGCGGAGCGGCGCCAAGATGGTGAACTTCGGCATCGTCTACGGAATCACCGCCTTCGGGCTCGCGCGCCGGCTCAACATCGGCGAACGCGAGGCCGCGGAGATCATCAACGGGTACAAGCGGAAGTTCGCGGGGATCACGACGTTCCTGCAGGAGTGCGTGGAGCAGGCCAGGACGCGGGGCTTTGTCGAAACGATGCTCCGCCGCAGGCGCCCGATCCCCGACATCGACTCGACAAATCAGCAGCGCCGCGCGCTCGCGGAGCGCCTGAGCATCAACAGCGTCGTCCAGGGATCCGCGGCGGACCTCATCAAGCTCGCGATGGTGAACATCCACCGGAAGGTCACCACCGCGCCCGAGTGGTCGGCGGCGAAGATGCTGCTGCAGATCCACGACGAACTGGTGTTCGAGTGCCCGCGCGAGATGGCCGAGCGCGTGCGCGCGATGGTGGTGGAAGAGATGGAGGGGGCGATGAAGCTGAGCGTGCCGCTCCGGGCCGATGCGCACATCGGGCGGGATTGGTTCGAGGGGAAATAGCACACGGGGGACCGCTTTCCCGAGAAGTCCAGCCCTTCACACGGCGCCCGGATCAAGGTCGCGTGATCGCCGGGCCACGAAACTGCCCTCTCGGCCGGTATGGCGCGCCGATCGGCGACATCCGTAGGCTTGTTTTGGGGTTGTCCCGCGTGAACCAAGGAGAATCAGTGATGAAAGTTGATCGAGTTCGGGGTGTCGGTGTGTTCGAGGCGCTGGAAGTCAGGGCTCTGATGTCGTACGCGCTGCTCGACGGAGATGGTGATGGAACGCGCGAGACGCTCGTCGTCGATGCGGCCGCAAAGAACCAGTCGGTGATCATCACCGAAGTCGCTGGCGGCGAAAGCACCGGCGATGTCACGGTTTCCTTTGATGCCAACGGCAACGGGCTCTTCACCGACGCGGGAGAGCTGTCCGCTCAGGTGTATCGCGGCCTCGAGGTCTTCGACATCTCCCTCGGTGCGGGCAACGATCGGTTCGAGTATCGCCGATCCGGCGAGGTGCCGATCGGTATCGACTCGCGGATCGAATGGAGGCGGGTCCTGTTCCTCGACATGGGGGCCGGGAACGATTCCGTCGTCGTGAGTGTTTCGCTCGTGAACTCGCAGTCGGGCGCGGGGAACGAGTACGCGAGTCTGTCGATGGAAATCGAACTCGACGCGGGGAACGACACGGTCGATTTCACCTATGCCGCACCCGGGGAGGCCCCGACCAGCATCTTCGCCCGCATCGAAGGTGGATTGGGCAACGACCAACTCGACTGGACAGTGGGCGATTACGGCTGGGACGGATCGGAGGAGCTTGCCCGCGGTGAAACGAGCCGTCTCGTCGCGGTCATGGGGGCCGGAGCCGACCTTGTCTCAGTGAGTGGCGGCGGGGCGTACGCCGTTCGCACGAGCGTCGGCATGGAGATCGATCTCGGAGCGGGCGGCGATCGCTTCGAGCTCGGACCTGGTCGCATCGCGTCTGGGAGCAACGGCTCCGTCGATCTTGCGCGAACGGACGCGAATCTCTCGCTCTCGGTTGACGGCGGCGCGGGCTCCGACTCGTTGTCCCTGACCGCGCCGTCGCTCGGCGACTCGACCGGCTTCTCATCGGCCGGGCGGTTCTCCGCCTCGATGCGCGGCGGCGCCGGAAGCGACACCGCGTCGGTCTTTGTTCCACTTGGCTTCGAGATGGCTGGCGCGCTGCGTCGCGATGGCGGCCCCGGGACACCGTACCAGGCGGTGGTCGCCCGCTCGGTGTTCAGCATCGCGCTGGACGGCGGAGAGGGAGCCGACGCGCTGGACTCCCGGGTTCAACGGTTCGGTCCCGGTTCGCCGATCGTCTCCGCGGGGAGTGACTTCTCACTCAGCTTGATCGGCGGCGACGGAAAGGACACGCTTAGGGCTGACCTGGATGACTTCTTCGTCCGGGGCGGCAGTTACGCGACCGCGGACGGGAGCACCGTGCCGGGGAGCTCGCTCCCTGATGTGCGGATGCTCTTTGACGGCGGCCAAGGCAACGACATCATTGACGTGGCTGGCACGATTGTGATCAACGTTGCGAACCCCGAGGGCGACGCCACTCGACTGCGGGTGACTTTGCTTGGCGGTGCTGGTGACGATCGGATCTTTGCCGATTCGCTGCGTTTGGCAGGTGAGGAATCGCTGGAGAACCGCCGGTCGTTGATCTGGGCCAGCGGCGGCAGTGGGAAGCGGGACCTGCTTCTGGGGTTCTTTGATCCGCGTTACACCCTGACGACCGGGTTCGAGAACCGCTAGCTCGCCCTCGCCACTCGGGCGCAAATCGCCGCTTCGGAGATCGCTCCGAGGCGGCGACTTTCATTGGTGAAGCGGGATGGTCTTGCCGCACCTCGCCGGGGAGCAAGCCAAGGGGCAAACCAAACAAATACCGTACCGAAGTCCAAAAAAGGTGGCCCGCGGCGTCGGGGTTTGGACGTCGCGGGCCGGGGAAGGGGCGATAGGGGAATCAGCCCCTTCCAGGGGTCAGGAACTCCCACTTGCCAGAGCGATACTCCGCGCAAGCGGGAAAGTTGCACGAACTGACACGAGAGTCTGCGGTCTGAACGCACCCCCTCGTGCTGCGGACTTCGCGAGCGTAGCACCCCGTGCGCTCCGTGTAAAGAGCAAGGGCGGGCTCGAGAGCCCGCCTTTGTAAGGTTAATCCCTTGAAGCCTCCCCGTGTTGTGTTACCGGTTCGAGTTGAGGGCGAGCGGCTCGCTCTTGGGCTGGGGCGCGGGGGTCTGCTCAGCGGAGTCCTCGGGACGGATTTCGATCACCGTGGGCCGGGAGGGTGCCGGGCGGAGGGTGGTCGGCGCGACTCTGCTCTGCTCGGTGTCGATGTCGAGCTTCGCGCGGTCCTCGTAGTTGAGGGTGGTGGTCCCGGTGCCGAGCGCTTCGAGCTTGGCCTCCTGCTTGGCGCGGATGTCGGCGAAACGACCGGAGAGCTGGTCGAGGCTGTGGGCCCCGTAGCGGCTCTGCTGGTCGATCGTCCGCTGACGCTTCTCCATCATGCCGATGAGGCGTTCGTTGCGGGCGATCGAGTCCACCTGGCGGTCCATCTGCCAGAGCTGAGACTGGAACTCCGCGTGCTCGGTTTCGAGCTGGTTGAGCAGCGCGGTGAGCCGGCTCTCCTGCTGGCCGAGGTACCCCAGGTCTCGCTCGATGTCGGTCGCGCGGCTGCTGTAGGCGGCCTGTACCTGACGGATCCGGTTGGCCTTGCCGTACGCGTCCTTGAGTTCGATGGACTGGTTGGCGAAGACCACCTTGACGACGTGGTTGCCCGAGGCCGACGTCTGTGCGATCTCGGCGCGGGAGATCATGCCCTGCATCTGGTCGAGGTCGTTCGAGGCCAGACCGACCACTCGGTGGGAGACCTCGAGCTCGCGGTTGAGCTGGGCGACCTGGTGCTGCAGTTCGGCGAGGTCGCCTCGAACCTCAGCGATGCGGGCGGGGTACTCACCCTCGAGCTGCCGCATCTGCGAGCGGAGGGCGACGGGGTCCTCGATCTGTGAATCGATGGCCTGGTTGATCTTCCCTCGGGTCTGATCGAACAAGGCCGAGACGCGCTGCGGTCCGGCGACCGCGACGGCCGCCCCGCCCACGAGACCCGCGATGACCGCATACCGAACGACGTGCTTCATCATTTCCATGAATGAACCTCCCAGCAATGCCCAAGAAGACAACGTCTTGGGCGGGCTTCAGCCGCCGGAGCCGGCGAGTCCGAACGCCGGGCGAGAGGCTGTCGGAGCGTTAGTGGGAAAACGCCGCGGCGGGTTTCACGTAAGAGAGGACGGGATTCGGGGTTCGGGATTGGGCATTCGGGGTGCGGGGTGTGGGGTGCGTGGGAAGATCTGACGATGAGTCCTTATCCTGAACTTCAGCGACCTTCGTCCGGGGCCATCCCGTCGCGTCCGGAAACCCGGCGTGGCGCGGGGCGGCCGGGTCTTTCTACCGATTCCTGGGAGCGCCTTGTCGGGACGCGCCCGTTTCTGAAACTTGACCGTGCAACGGGAGCCATCAGCAACATGCTCACGCCCATGACGACCGGGTTTATCAGCCGCTTGCGGAGCAACGACCAGGCCGCGTGGTATGAGCTTTGGGAGACCTTCGGGCCGGTGGTGCGGGCCCAGCTCATGAAGTGGGGGCGCGGGAGGATCGGGTCGCAGACGGTGCAGGACCTCTCGCAGGAGACGCTGGCCGCGCTCTCGGAGTCCATCGATCGCTTCGACCCCACGCGTGGCGCGCGGTTCTCCACCTGGCTCCTGGCGATCGCCAAGCACGTGCTGGGCGACGAACTCGACCGGCGGGGGGCGCAGAAGCGGGGGGGCGATCAGAAGATCGGGGTGCTC
>JBMOHX010000208.1:0-6857 GCA_049317625.1 Phycisphaerales bacterium | reverse complement strand
CGGGGCCGCGGGGGGCGAGATGTCAAGTTCCATGCTGGTGCCCTGGACGATCCACGCGACCTCTGAAGCCGAGGAGGGAGCGAAGTAGGCCCTGCCGTTCGGCCAGCCAGGCCCCGCGACCAACCACATCATCCCGTAGTCGCCGGGAGTGGTGATCGTGACGTTGAAGCGAAGACTCATCCCGGCGATCAAGTAGGTGTCGAAGCCGGCAGGCTCGGTGGTGTTCCAATAGGCACTGGTCATCAGCACACCGCTGATGGACCCTGTAACCGGGTGTTGCTCAAAGCGGTCCTGGGTGCGCGACTGCGTGTAGGTCAACGCCGGGTTGCCCTCTTGCCACGGAGGGGTCCACCGTTCCCCGTAGCTCAGGTGCGCGTTCCCGGAGGTCCACGTCGAGATCTGATCCTGCCAACCGAAACTGTTGTCATGGAAGACGTTCAGGCTGTTCAGGATGATGTCGCCCGACGCGGGCATCGCGCCCGCGCAGACCGCAAGAAGCACCGCCGAGATCAACCGGGGAGGTGACGCGCAGAGAGTCTTCATCTTGAGCTCCTCTCGCCGGAGCATCACCCTGTCGCCGTTCTCCCGCGCAATCGAGAGGCGACCGGAGTCTCCGACTCGCGTTCCGCGTGCATCACGGATCGCGCGCAATTCTGTCGGTCAAGCGCGTCGAGGCAAGCGTTTGAGCCTGGAATGAGAGTTGAATTCGAACATTCGCTCGCGCGTGCGCAAGCGAATGCGTAGAACCGCGAACGTCCTACGAATCGAGGACTGACGCGTGCGAGGCTTCTCCCGTCAACCCGCGCCCAGCACAGAGAACGGTTGGAAAACCTCTCAGACCCAGCCGTCTGGAGACGGCTGCCACGTTGGAAAACCGCTGCCACCTAAGCGACAGTTGCCTCTTCTCCGAATTTGCTGCTTTGCTGCTTTGAGCTTTGCTGCTTTCTCACACTTCCACAAGCATCGCCACCGCATTCCCCCCGCCCAAACACAGCGCCACCACTCCCCGCTTGCCGCCGGTGCGCTTCAGGTTGTGAATCAGCGTCACCAGGCACCGCGTGCCCGAGCAACCGATCGGGTGGCCCAGCGCCGTCGCGCCGCCCGCCACGTTCACCTTCTCCTCGGGGATCCCGCCTTCCTTCATGTTCTGAAGGACCTGCGCACAGAAGGCCTCGTTGAGCTCGAAGAGATCGATGTCCTTCAGCGACAGCCCCGCCTTCGCGATCACCGCCGGCACCGCCACCGCCGGGGCGCGGAAGATGTCCTTCGGCGACACGCCCGACGTGTGGTACGCCACGATCTTCGCGATCGGCTTCACACCGAGTTCCTCCGCCTTCTTCATCGACGCCACCGCCACCGCCGCGCCGCCGTCACTGATCTGGCTGGCGTTGGCCGCGGTAACCGTGCCTTCCTTCGCATCAAACACCGGGCGCAGCTTGGCGAGGCCGTCCGCCGTCGACTCCGGACGGATCCCCTCGTCGGCGCTCACGCCCGGGCTCTTCTTGTCCATGCACTGCTCGCCCGTCACTGCGACGATCTCGTTCTTGAACCAACCCTCCGCGGTCGCCTTCGCCGCGAGCTGGTGCGAGCGGGCCGCGAAACGGTCCTGCTCCGCGCGGCTCACCTCGTACTTCTTCGCGATGTAGTCCGCGGCATTGCCCATCGCCCAGCACTCGAAGGCGCAGCGCAGGCCGTCGTACTGCATGTGGTCCTCGAAGGTCATCGGCCCGAACTTGGGCGCGCCCGCGCCGTCGCGGATGCTCCCGAAGTACGGCGCCCGCGTCATGCTCTCGAAGCCGCCCGCGAAGACGAGGTGGTTGTCGCCGGCCTTGACCGACTGGGCCGCCTGCATCACGGCCTGGAGGCCCGAGCCGCACACCTTGTTCACGGTCACCGCGGACTGCGTGTCCGGCAGCCCGGCCTTCAGCGCCGCCTGACGCGCCGGGTTCTGGCCCAGCCCGGCCTGGAGGACGCACCCCATGATGACCTCGTCCACACCACCGCTCTTCGCCGCGGTCGCGAGGGCGGCCTGCTCGGCGAGCATGCCCTGGATCGCGTACGCGCCCAGCATCGGCGAAGGGACCTTCGTGTAGCCGCCGAAGAACTTGCCGATCGGGGTACGCTTCGCGCTCAAAATCACGGCCATGGGGGACTCTCCTGAGGGTTCCCGGAGGATAGCCCGCCCCTACCGCCGCGACCCGCTCACTCCCCCTTCGCGGGCTTCCAGCCGGTCTCGACGTAGCGACGCTCCACCCGCCCGTCCGCGTAGAGATCAAGCAGAGCGAACCCGCAGTCGGTTTCGTTGCGCTTGCCTTTCCACCACGCCCCGCTCACCGCGCCGTTGCACATGTAGGTCACCCCCTCGAACTCGATGAGGTCGAGCTGGTGCAGGTGCCCGCTGATGCAGCACTTCACGTTCTTGTGCTTGCGGAAGAGGTTCCGGAACTCGACCCAGTCCGCCATCATCCGGCTGATCGGGATCGACCACGACTTGTCCGAGTTCTTCGACTCGTCGCCGAACGGCGTCACCGTCAAAATCGGGATGTGCGAGAGGACCATGATCGGCGTCGTCGCCGGGATCGCCTTCAACTCACCCTTGAACCAATCCATCTGCTCCGGGTCGAGCCGTCCCTCGTACGAGCCCTCCTTGGGCATCACGCTGTCCAGCACCAGAAAGCTCCACCCCGCGCGGTCGAACCGCCGGTACGGACGCTCCAACCCAAAGACCTCGCACGCCCACTTCTTGCCGTACTTCGCTTCGTCACCCTTGGTCTTGCTCTTCGCCTTGTTGACACCCCAGATGTCGTGGTTCCCGATGCAGTGCTCGATCGGTAAGCCCGGGCCGTCCTTCAGGCACTTCTGCCACAGCTCCCACTGCAGTTTCGTGCGGGCCTCGTCCTGGTCCATCGAGTCCATGATCGCGTCGCCGGTGTTGAAGACTACATCCGGCTTCTCTTCGCCCGAGAGCCCGCCGATCTGCGTCAGGCACTGCGAGAACCCCTCACCCGCTCGCAACTCGGGCTGCACATGCACATCTGTGATGTGGGCAACCCGCAGCACGCGACCCGCTGCCCCACCCGCCGCGGCAACCGCCCGCCGCTGGGCCCACTCTGGCAGCGCGAGCGCCGCGCCGGCAGCCGAGAGTGCTTTGAGAACCCCGCGACGATCAAAGAGTGGCGTCATGCCGCCATGATCGCAGCCCTCGCCGCGCGCCGCAACTCGAGAAAGGCGCGGCCCTCACCGCTCGTCCCGTGATGTTGCCGCTTGCCGCCGAACCTGCTCCCCCCGGCCACGAAAAACCCCCGCGTTCGCGGGGGTTCGGGTCGTTTACCGTTGGATCGATCTCAGTTCTTCAGCCACACCGGGCATTCGGCCGCGGCGTCGGTCGGGATCACGTGCACCTTGCGACCCTTGTAGGTCACGGTGCCGATCGCCACCGAGTACAAGGTGTTGTCGGAACCCTCGCGGACGTTGAACCCGGCCTTGAACGGGGTACCAACCTGACGCACGATGATCGCGCCCGGCTTGGCCAACTGGCCGCCGTAGAGCTTGATACCGCGGTACTGCGGATTGGAGTCACGACCGTTGTCGGTCGAGCCCTGTCCCTTTTTATGTGCCATGACAACCTACTCCTTGCCGGCCTTTGCGCCGGGCCTCTCGAACTGAGCCACGCTCTCTTTCGGAGCTCGCGGCGTACCAGTCGCAGACGTCTTCAGATGTTTCCCGAAAGGGCCTTTCCCAGCCGGGCCCCAACTCTAGGACGGGCCCATGGCCCACTTCAACAACCCGAACCGATCCCGACTCCAAGTCCGCTCACCGCATGACCCAGAGCTTTTCGACCATTTCGAGGGGCTCGGAGCTGCCGATCTGCAGCTGTCCAGGCGAGGTGTACCTGAGCATCAACGACTTGCGGAGGAGCACCTTCGAAGCCGCTCCCGTCTTGGCGTCCTTGAACTCCACCGGGGCGGTTTCGCCGCTGAATCCCGCGGCGTAGACCGTCAGCTCGTCGACGTCGAGGTCATTGGCCGGCCAGATCGCCAGGCCCTCGCGAGAGTTCTCTTCGCCCTGAAGAATCAGCCCGACGATGCTGTTCTGATCCTGCAAGAACGGGTTCTCGAGATCGCTCGAAATGCGGCGGGTCACCGCGGCGGGGACATCGCGCCCCGAACGCAGGACCTCGCCCTCATCGGTCGCAAGTTCGAACGCCGGAGCCAGCAGCAGGTCGCCGCCGCTCGAGTTCGTAACCTTGTACGTCATGTAGAAATACACGCGCGGCCCCGTGCCCTCGACGTCGACCACCGCCATGCGGAGGGCACCAGGAGTCACGTCGAGCTGCCAACGGCGCGGGACCGGGTCGGGCTCGGGCGCCATGCCCATCATGCCGCCCGCGGCCAAAACTCCCAGCGCAATCGCCGCTGTGCCGATCACTTGCCGTGCTTTCTCACTCAAACCCGCGACGATCCGGCTCTTCCGCATGGCACTTGGTCCTCACTTCTTCGCACTGACGCTCAGAACCCGGTAAAATTCCGAGTCCCAGCAATCCAGCAGGTCTCAAGTCTACAGATCCGGCGCACCACGTCAAACTCCCCCGTACGGTACATCGTCTTGGAACCCGAAGTTCCTCCCATCTCCAAGCCCCCCTCCGCCCGGCGACTCTCGCCGAGCCTTCACCTCGCCGCGGCGATGCGGCTGGTGAGCCAGGACTCCCCCGACCTGGAAGCCGCGGGACGACGGCTGCTTGTCACGGGCCCGCTCTACGGGATCGACCTCAGCCTGCTCTGGGGCATTCCGGACGGTTCTGGAGGCGTGCGGCAGGTCTGTCTGGCCGTCATCGGGGCGGGTCGAACGGCGATGCTGTTCCTCTCCGAGCCGCCGTCCAAGCAGGACGCCCTTGCGGGGACCGCAATCGGCGAGGACCCTTCGGACGCGCAGCAGGATCGCGCGGAATGCGTACACGCCGCCTGCCGCGGACTGCTCGAGCAATACGGGGAGAAGGTCCAAGTCGCGCAGGCCCTGCCGCACGTCCGCGAGACCTGGGCGATCGACGCGTACCAGAGCGCGGGCCTGATCGGCGTCGGGAACCTCACCTATCTGCGGCGTCCGCCCCAACCGGTAAAGGTGGCGTCGACGGTCCTGCCGGAAGAGCTCGAGATGTTGCGGTACTCGCGAGTCCCCAACGGGGAGGACGCGCTCCTGCAGTCTTTGCGCTCCAGCTACGAGGACACGAAGGACTGCCCCGAGCTGTGCGGGCTGCGCGAACCCGAGGACATCCTGGAGTCGCACCGCGCCACGGGTAAGTTCGACCCAGATCTCTGGTGGATCTTGCGTCTTCGCGGGACGCCAAGCGGGTGCATCTTGCTCAGCCAGTGCCCGGAGCAGCGCCGGATCGAACTGGTCTACATGGGCGTGGGAACGGAGCTTCGCGGCCGGGGCCTCTCCAAGCCTCTGCTGGCGTCGGCGATCCGCGAGGCGACACGTGCACGCCCTGATTGGCCAGTGACTTGCGCAGTGGACGACCGCAATGAACCCGCGAAGCGGCTGTACGACTCCCTCGGATTCGAGGCCTTCGAGCACCGCTGCGCACTCGTCCGCCGGCTGAGTCAACCTCGCCAGCTAACGATTTCTTAACCCTGGGCGCAAGCGTATTGCCTTCATGGCATTGAGTGGTTTTGCACCAAGATTTGCACACCCCATGCCCACGCTCTGGGGTAACGGTGGGAAACTTTTTTTTGGATCGCGCAAAGGCTTGGAATCGTGGGTCGAACGAGCGGTTGCGCCCTCGGTTACTCCACGGAAGGGGATTGCTGAGGGCCAGACCGCGCCTTACCTTCCCCCCACGCTCAGACATTCAGAAAGGGCGGGGTATTGAAGGCCACGGAATCGGCCCGCTGTCGTGGGAGAAGTGTTCATTCAGAGCGTTGTTTCGGCAATCGCTGCGCCCTCTGAATCTTCGCCTCCCTCTCGACAGTAATGTGAAGGATTCGGAACTGACATCGAGGGTGCCGGGTCGGAGCTGACCCGGCGGAGATTTGACTCGCGGCCCAACGTGCCCGTGTCGGCGCTGTTTCTGCGCCCTCACGCCACCCACGGCCGCGGTCGGGGGTGTAGGGCCTGTGGAATCGGGCGATATCAACACTCAGTCAAGGACGAAGCGGACCGACAGCGACTCAAGGTCGCGCGGCTCTGAAGATCAAAGACCCCCGAGCCTGGCGAGAGGGCGCGACGAGCGCCCCGCTCGCCTGAGTCGAATCCTCGATCGTTTGGCCGAGCAGGTCGGCCCCGATCAGTTCGAGCGGTACTTCGACGGTCAGACGCGCATGGACCTCGAGGGAGACCGTCTCGAAGTCACCGTCCCCACGGGCTTCCTCGCGCAGCTCCTCGACCGCCGCTTCGGCGATCAGATCAAGCAGGCGTGCGCCGAGACGGACGCCAACGTGAGTCTGGCGTTCCGCGTCGACCGCGAGGCCTTCACGCCCGAACCGCCCACGCCACCCGAGGCCCCCTCCAGGACCGCCGCGCCCCGCGCACGGGACGCCTTCCCTGGCGCAGCCCGTTCAACACTCCCTTCGGCCCCGACCGCCGCGGGCGGGCAGCCCACCTCGGCTCGGTACCGCCTTGAGCACTTCATCGTCGGCCAATCGAACCGCCTCGCGCACGCCGCGGCGATGCGGTTGGCGCAGGACGATGGCGCGGGCTCCATCTTCGTGCACGGGGTGTGCGGCATCGGCAAGACGCACCTGCTGCAGGGACTTGTGCACCACTACCAGTCGATCCATCCGCGGGCGATGGTGCGCTACACGACCGCGGAGGCGTTTACAAACGAGTTCATCACGGCGGTCCGAGCGAACAAGGTCGAC
>JBMOHX010000207.1:0-6877 GCA_049317625.1 Phycisphaerales bacterium | reverse complement strand
ACGTCGAGCGACTCGAACGCCTCGAGCGCCGCGTGCAGCTGTCCGAGTCCCCCGTCGATGAGGATGACCTCCGGGTACAGCTCTTCACCGGTCCCCGCGTCGCGGTAACGGCGCGAGACGACCTCGCGGATCGCCGAGTAGTCGTCGTTCCCCACCGTGTTCACGCGGAACCGCCGGTACTCGCTCTTGAGAGGGCGTCCATCGATGAAGCAGACCTTGCTCCCGACCGTCTCGTTCCCCTGCAGGTGCGCGATGTCGATCCCCTCGATGCAGCGGATGGGGTCGTCGAGTCCGAGGGTCTTCTGCAGCGACGCCAGCCCTTTCTGCGGCTCGATGATCACGCTCTCGGTTTCAGGCTGCCACTGGTCTTCGCGGTCGGCGCGGTGGTCGAGTTTTTCGAGAGTCCGGATCTGATCCCGCAGCTTCGCGGCGCGCTCGAAGCGCAGTTCCTCCGCCGCGAGCCGCATTTCTTCACGCATCTCACGCAGCATCTGGCTCCGCTTCGAGCCGAGCAACCGCACGAACTTCTCGACGTCCTCCCCGTAGGCCTCGCGCGTGATTTTCTCCGCGCAGGGCGCGGTGCACTGGTCGATGGCGTAGAGCAGACAGGGCCGGAACCTGCGGTTCTTTTCCTCGCCCTCCACGATGTCGAGCTTGCACGTCCTGAAGCGGAACACCCGCTGCAGCACCTGCACCGCCTCGCGCAGCGCTCCCGCGTTTGTGAAAGGTCCGAAAATCCGAGCCCCCCTGAGTTCGGGGTCGGATGGGTTCCGCGTGACGAGCACCCGAGGGAAATCCTCCCCCCGGGTGACCGCCAGATAAGGGAACGTCTTGTCGTCCGTGAGCTTCGTGTTGAACCGCGGCTTGATGTCCTTGATCAGCCGGTTCTCGGCGAGCAGCGCTTCCCACTCGGACTCGCACATCAGCACTTCGAAGTCGACGACCACGTCGAGCATCGAGTGCTTGAATCCGCCGAGATCCGCTGAGGGAACGAAGTAGCTCGAGACGCGGTCCGCCAGGCTCAGCGCCTTTCCGACGTAGAGCACAACGCCGGCGGTGTCTTTCATCAGGTACACCCCGGGGGAGTGCACGAGCGAGCGAGCCTTCTGCAGCAGCGCCGCCAAGCGCTCGTTCCGCGGCAACTCGAGCGGCTCTTCTCCGGGTTTCTGGTCCGTACCCACGCACTTCTCCAGGGAAGCTTCCGAAGCAAAAAACAGCTTATTCACAAGAACTTGCCGCAGACAGGGGATTCTGAACGCCGCGCTTCGGTTGTGCTTCAGATTCGGATTCGGGATTCCGAAGTCTCTTCGTGGTCATTCGTTCCATCCACCGACCGTGAGGGCTTTACTATGCAGCCGAGCAATCCGAAGAAATCCCTGAGCCTCTCCACCAAGATCATCGCGTCGACGATCGCATCGGTCCTTGCGGTCGTCGCCATCAACTACGTCGTCTTCCTCCGCGGCTACTCCGAAGACATGCAGGCGGCCCTCGTGAAGAAGGCCGCCGCGTTCACCGCCGTTGCCAACGAGACCAAGAACCACGTCGCCTCCCTCCAGTCCAAGGGTGCCTTCGACAGCGACACCCTGCTCAAGGAAGCGCTCCAGCAGATTCAGAACGGGTCCTCGTACGACCAGACCCGTTTCTATCAGACCATCCCCGTCGTTGCCGGGTGGACCGCCGCGGGGGAGGCCGCGAAGAAAGAAGGCATCGAGTTCAAGATCCCCGCCTTTAACGCCCGTAACTCCAAGAACGAGGTTGCCCCCGACTCGTTTCGCGGCAAGATGCTCCGCGATCTCCAGGAACAGAACCGTGAGGGCAAGGGCCACTCCCTCGCGCGTTTCAACTCCGACAACAACTCGCTGCACTACATGCGGACGATCGAACTCGAAGAGTCGTGCATGATGTGCCACGGCGACCCCGCGCGGTACGACTCGAAGGACGAGAAAGGTGCCTTCGACGGGAAAGACCCGATCGGCTTCGTGATGGAGGGTTGGAAGCCGGGTGACCAGCACGGCGCCTACGAGGTCATCCTCCCTCTGGCTCCGATGCAGGCGGAACAAGTCGCGTTCTTCAAGACCGGTCTGCTCTTCACCATTCCGGCGCTGTTGCTCGTCACCGGCGGCTTCATCTGGGGCCTGAACCAGCTCTTTGGCAAGCCGCTCACCAGGCTGGTGGACTCGCTTAAGGAGATCGCGACCGGCAACGGCGACCTTACGAAGCGGATCAACCTGAACCGCTCCGACGAGATCGGCCAGCTCGCTCATTGGTTCGACACCTTCGTCGAAGGCCTCAACGGGCTGATCGTGCAGATCGGGAAGGTGACTCACGAAGTCGCCGGGGCCTCGACCGAGATCGCCGCGGCCTCCGAGGAAATGGCCGCGGGCCTCGCCCGGCAGCAGGACCAGGCGGCCCGCGTCTCCGCGGCGGTTGAGGAAATGACCGCGTCTGTCGGAGAAGTTGCTCAGAAGGCCGGCACCGCGAGCTCCGCCGCGGGTGCCTCGCGCCAGGACTCGCTTGGTGGATCCGAAGTCGTCGAGCAGACGGTCACCGAGATCAAGGGGATCGCCGATCAGGTGGGCCAGTCGGCCCAGGCCGTCGCCACGCTCGGCAAGAAGAGCGAGGAGATCGGCCAGATCATCGAGGTGATCAACGACATCGCCGACCAGACGAACCTCCTCGCCCTGAACGCGGCGATCGAGGCCGCTCGCGCGGGCGAGCACGGCCGAGGCTTCGCCGTCGTCGCCGACGAGGTCCGCAAACTCGCGGAGCGCACCACAAAGGCAACAGAGGAAGTGGCCTCGAGCATCCGAGAGATTCAGGAGCAGACCGTGAACGCGGTCGAGCGCATCCAGGCGGGCAGCAACCGCATGGACCATGGTGTTCAGCTCGCTACTTCGGCGGGTCAGGCCCTGGGGCGGATCACGCAGAGCAGCGAGGGCCTGGCGGGCATGATCAGCTCCATCGCCGCCGCCGCTGACGAGCAGGCTTCCGCCAGCGGCGACATCGCGCAGTCCATCGAGCAGATGACCGCCGTCACCCGCGAATCCGCCCAGGGGGCGAACCAGGCCGCACAGGCCGCCTCGTTGCTCAGCCAGCAGGCCGAGCGTCTGCGCGAGCTGGTCGGTCGATTCCACGTTTGAGGACAGTGCCATGATGAAACCCCGCCCGTGAGTGAACACGGGTTCCATTGCTGACGATGTCCAAGGGCCGCCACTCCGCGGCCCTTGGGCATTTTTGGAGGGCATCATGAAGATCAGTCGCAAGCTCACCCTCGCGTTCGTCGGTACCGGCCTTCTGGCCGCCTCCGTCGTCGGGACCGTGACGTTCAACTCGACGGGCCAGATACGTTCCGCCTCAGAGGCGCGCCTCGCCAACATCGCCTCCAACACCATGGAGACGATCGAGCGCAACCTCTTCGAACGCTACGGCGACGTCCAGGCGTTCGGATACAACACGGTTGTCCGGGACTGCGCCCACTGGTACAAGCCCGGCGAAGACAACCCGATCGTCGCCACGATGAACAACTACGTCGCCTGCTACGGGCTGTACTCGCTGACCGTGCTTGTCGACACCGAGGGCAAGGTCATCGCGGTCAACACGCGTGACGTCAAAGGCCAGCCGGTCGACACGAGCTTTCTCTACGCGAAGAACTTCAAGAACGCGAGTTGGTTCCGCGATTGCATGGGCGGCAACTTTCTCTCCAGCGGTGCCCTCACCGGAACGGTTGTTGAGGACTTCCACGAAGACGCGGACGTCGCACGCGTCTACAACGAGCGCGGGCTGACGGTGGGCTTCAGCGCGCCCGTGCGCGACGACGCGGGCAAGGTCATTGCCGTCTGGAAGAACTTCGCGCAGTGGTCCCTCGTCGAGGCCATCGTCGCGAGCTCGTACGAGAAACTCAAGGCCGAGCAGCTCGGTCAGGTCAGTCTCTGCCTCATCAACTCCGCTGGCACCGTGCTCCTCGAGTGCGATCCCACCACCTTCGGCAAGACGATCAACGACGACCCCTCCGTTGTTGGACGCGTGAACCTCGCCCAAACCGGCGAGCCCGTCGTCGCGACCGCGCGTGAATCCACACCCGGCGCCTCAGGCGTGGTGAGGGGCGCCGACTCTCGGCGCGGCGCGGAATGCGCGGCCGGCTTCGCGAGATCAGAGGGTGCGCTGGGGTATCCCGGCCTGGGCTGGACCCTGATCGCCCGCGCCCCCGACTCAACCCTCCACGCCGCCGCCAACACGGTCGAGGCTTACACGCTCTTCGCGGTGTTCGGTGTCGCTGGGCTCATGATTGTCCCCGCTGTCTTCTTCGCAAGGACGCTTGTTCAACCCATCCGCCAGATCATCGACAGCATCCGCGACGTGGCCGAGGGCGAGGGCGACCTCAGCCGCAAAGTCGACGAGTCGCGTGCCGACGAGGTCGGCGAACTCGGTCACTGGTTCAACGTCTTCACGGGCAAGCTCCGCGCCATTCTCGTCGACGTCGCCGGGGCGACCCGCGAAGTCGCCGGCGCAGCGACCCAGATCGCCGCGTCCGCTGAGGAGATGGCCGCCGGCCTTGCCCGGCAGGAACAGCAGGCCTCGCAGGTCTCGTCGGCGGTCGAGGAGATGTCCGCTTCTGTGCGCGAGGTTTCCGCCAAGGCCCGCACTGCCGCGGAGGCCGCCGCCGAATCGCAGAGCGACTCTCGCTCCGGGGGCGAGATCGTCCAACGGACCGTCGCCGAGATGAGCGCGATCGCTCAGGACGTCACCGTTTCCTCCTGTACCGTGTCGAGCCTGGGCGCGAAGGCCAACGAGATCGGACGCATCATCAAGGTCATCAACGACATCGCCGACCAGACTAACCTGCTCGCCCTGAACGCCGCGATCGAGGCCGCTCGCGCCGGAGAGCACGGCCGGGGCTTCGCCGTCGTCGCGGACGAGGTCCGCAAGCTCGCCGAACGCACCACGCGGGCCACCGAGGAGGTCTCGACCAGCATCGGCGAGATCCAGGCCGAGACGGTCCAGGCTGTCCGTCAGATCGAGGCGGGCGCGGGCCGAGTTTCCAAGGGCGTCGACCTCGCGCACTCCGCGGGTCAGGCACTGGGCCGCATCACCCAGAGCGGCGAAGGCCTTAGCGCGATGGTCCAGTCCATCGCAGCCGCCGCGGAGCAGCAGTCCGGCGCCGCCGGCGAGATCGCGGGCTCGCTGGAGCGCATCAACGCGGTGTCCCGCGAATCCGCGGAGGGCGCAAGCCAGTCGGCCCAGGCCGCCACGCTGCTGAGCCGGCAGGCCGAGAGACTCCAGAGCCTCGTCGGCCGGTTCAAGCTCTGATCATCGCGAGTCCGCAACGAGCACACGGCGACCACGAACTTCCAATGAAGTTCGCGGACGCCGCTTCTGTTGCTCAAACGTGATCGGAGTCTACAAGGCGACTACGCCGCCAAGTCAGCGTCGTTCTCGCCCGCGGACTCTCCGGGGCTCGCCCACT
Organism: Phycisphaerales bacterium; assembly: GCA_049317625.1. GTDB lineage: Bacteria > Planctomycetota > Phycisphaerae > Phycisphaerales > UBA1924 > JBEIUO01. The sequence goes on along the minus strand of JBMOHX010000207.1, from coordinate 1,413 downwards.
TGTCCTTCGGCAGGTGCCGGTTGTGCGTCCGCACGACCCGGGCCATCTGATCGCCCGCGAGCCCCGCCATCAGGCCAACGACTCGCACCGTCGATTCGTTGAAGGCGGCTCGCCGATCGCGGAACAACACCAGCACCGCGCGGCACTCCGATGCGTCTCGGCACGGCGCCACCAGGACCGCGGCGTCTTCCAACCAGTGCGCCGCGTGGCCAAGCCGCCGCGACTTCTCTCCCTCGTCGGACATCACCACCGGCGAGGTGAGGAGCTCGAACCTCGGCCCGAACACCCCCGCGAGTTCGTCGAACATGGTCTCGGCCGTGTCCTTCGGGCAGTCGTAGTTCGCGTACGCGCCCAGCGAGTAGTCGCCGCCGCCGGAGGGCATGAAGATCGCGGCGTTCGTCGGGCCGGTCCGACGCAGCAGCAACTCCAGCACCGTCCGCAGGAGACTCTCGAGGTCCAGCTCTTGCCGCAGCATCGCGGAGACTTCGCTCGCAAGCGCGACGCGTTGCATCTCGGCCGCGAGCCCCTTGTAGGTTTGGCCGAGCGAACCGCAGAGCAAACCCAGCTGCGCGAGCAACTCCTCGCGGACCAGCCCGGCCCGCCTAAGCGCCGCGTCCTTGTCGTCGGCGCCCTCCGCCGCGAACGCGACGCGGGCGGCCGCATCCTCCGGCGAATCCGTCGGGAGCAGAATGTCCACCGCGCCGCTGCGATGCAGCTGAACGACCCGCGCCGCGTCAGGAGTCTCGCAGAGCACGACCACGCGTGCGCCGTGACTGGTCGTCAGCCGGCGCACCGCCCGCTCGGCTCCGCCAAGGCTCGCGTCGTCGATCACCACCAGCGCACCCTCGCGGCTCAACTCGGGAACGTGCTCGTACACCGCCCATCCCGCGGTCGCGCCGCCGAGTCGTGCGAGAACGAGATCGCGGCGCTCCCGCGCCACCACCAGCGCCCTCAGCCCGCACCCCTCGGCGCCCATCTGCTCATCGTCTTTCTTTGTTCGCTTGCGTGGCATGGGGTCCGTCGGGAAAAAGTGCGGTGCCAGCCCGCGAACGGTCCGCGGGCCTCTCATCCCTTGATCGACCGTCTGAGAAGCGAGATTCAGCCCCGCGAAGGGGCTCCGTCAAACTTCCTCAAGCCTTCGGCGAGCCGTGCAGCAGCCTCCACTTGGTCACAGCCTCGGGCTCGCGAGGGTACATCGGCACAAGCTGCGCAGGGTCGACCGGACCAAACCGATCCGCAATCTCCGCGCAGGCGATCGGGTCAAACTCGGGTGCCACCACCTCAACTCCCGCTGCACCACACACTTCCCGCATGGCCTTCGGCAAAAACCGATCCGCGACCAACACCCCGATCCCCATCGCCGCGACTCCAGTTGCATCCGTCAGCACCCCGGAATCGATCACTCCCCCGTCC
>JBMOHX010000206.1:0-6897 GCA_049317625.1 Phycisphaerales bacterium | reverse complement strand
CGAAGGGACCATCGCGATGAGCCTCCGCCACCTGCGCGCCGGCGCGTCGCTCTTTCGGGTTCACGACGTGGCCGCGCACCGGGCGGCGCTCGATCGCGAGTGGGCACAGCTCAACCGGTGACGTCGAGCCGAGTGCCGCGCACGCCCGTGGGATCCGCCGCTGGAGCGCTCTCCGCCGCGGCGGCGATGAGCGCGAGGGCCGCCTCTCCCTGGTCGCGCTCGACACTCTGCTGCTTCGCCAGCACGCGCATCGAGATCTCCGACGCCACGTTCGCCTTCGTCATACCGACCGCTTCAGTGACCGAGAGCCCGCCGAGTGAGTCGTCCATGCCCGTGGTATCGGTCGCTCGCATCGTCCGCTTGCGTCCGTTCCCCAATCTGGCTCGCGGCCACCCAGACCGCCGCGGGTTGTTATCGCGTTTCCACAATCTCGAACCCCAGCCCGCGGTAGAGCGCCATCGCGGGATCATTCCCCTCGGTCACGATGAGATCGACGGCCCCTTCCCCACGGGCGGCGAGCAACCTCAGTACGCGCACCAGCCCGGCTCGCGCCAGCCCGCGGCGCTTCCAAGGCGGAGAGGTCATCGAGAACGCGATGAGGGGTACTCCTCGAATGTGGGTCAAGATGGTCGCCCGGTACGACTCGATCATCAGGTGGGCGAGCGCATCGATGTTGAGATCGGTCGGCTCGCGGGGCATGAACCCCTCGATCGCGATCGGTTCAATGGAACACACGTGCGGGGCCGCTCTCATTGGGTGTCTTGGCACCTCGAACACGACGAGGCGTCGGGTCACGCTTGAACGTACCGCGGGTACACTCGGGCGGAAAAGGGGACCTGATGCAGCACAGGGGCAAGGCGACAATCGGGCTCTGGCGGCGAGTCCTCGCGCGGGTGAGCTTCCTGATCGCCGCGGCGGTGGCCGCGGTCACCATCGCGAGCCTCTTCGCGCAAGTGCCCCTTCCGGATCACGACTCCTCGGACGCGGTCCGGGTCTCGTGCATTCGGCGAGGGATGTACGTCCGCCATCCGGTGTTGGCTTCCGTCCCCGCGTGGGCGGCGTCCCCAGCGCTCATCGATCTGCACGCGACGCGCGAGGCCTGGGTGCTGCCGTTGTGGATGCTCGCCCCCGTGTTCGGGAGTGTGGGCTGGCTCTCCCGTCGCTTGTCTCGCTTCCCCAGACCCCGTGTTCCACGCTCTCGCCCGCTCGCGTGGACGCTCGTGGCGCTCTCCCCCGTTTCCGCGGCCTTGGTCATCGCATTCGGAGTGTTGCCCGTGCCCGCCGCGGGTTCCTTCGAGCGGGTCGCGGCGTCGGGGGAGCGGGGTGTGTGGCAGGTCTCCGCGGGTCGGGGGTGGCTCGCCTGCGAACGGATCGATCGCGCGGTCGCCGGTGCTTTCGGCTCCAAGTTCGGTCGGGCCGGGTGGTGGCGTGTCGGATTCGAGATGAACGGATGGTCGCCCGAGTTCGCCGTGCCGATGTGGCCTCTACCGGTGGTGTTCGCGGGGCTGGCGCTGCTCATTCAGCGCGCCGCGTGGGGATTGCTCGCGAACAAACCACCGTGGCGCAAGTCGTTCGTCGCGCTCATCGGGTTGACGTGCTTCGTGGCCACGCTCCACTTCGCGAGCGCTACCAACAGCGGCCTCGCCCGCGGGCTCGAGCGGGCCTGGTTCATCGACACCAAGGGCCTGAAGGCTGGGGTCCGATCGGCGCTGCTGGAGGTCCGCTGGGGCAGAACGCCGAACGCGGTTGCGGCTGCCTTGGCGACGACTTCGCCGCCCGAGGCTCCGACCCAGGGCCGCTGGTTGACCCCGTCGTGGCGACGGTGGGACGCGGGATTCCGTTCCGGTCCCAACTGGTTCACGCTGCGGATCCCGATGCTCTTCCTCACGGCACCGCTGGTCGCGGGGAGCGCAGTCGCGACCGTGTTCATTCGCAGAGCCTCCCGCGAACGCACGGGTTGCTGCGAGTTCTGCGGCTACTCGCTCCGTGGGCTCTCGCTGCCGATGTGCCCGGAGTGCGGCGAAGTTCCCAGGCCGCGCGGCGCGACCGAAAGCGCTACCGACTCCCTTCCTCCTGGCACCGGCGAACAAGCTCCGCCGCCAGCAGTTTCGCCTTCGGACCAACCGTCCCTTCGCCCACCGGGCGTCCATCCAGTCGCACCACCGACGCCACCATCGTCAGTGTCCCGATCAGCATGACCTCGCTCGCCGCGTGCAGCTCTGCGACGGTGACCGGGCGCGACTCAATCGACTGCCCGCCATCGAGCACCAGCGTGCGCGTGACTCCACCGAGGATGGAGATGCTCTCAAGCGAGGGCGTGACCAATCTCCCGCCAACTTCGGCGACGACATTCGTCGATGTTCCCTCGCCCACCAGCCCGTTGCGCACGAAGATCGCATCGTCCTCGTGGTGATCCACCGCGGTTATCGCGGCCATCACGTTCGACACCAGCGAGATCGACTTGATGTGCCCGCGGTGCCACCGGTAGTCCTCGATCGTCATCGCGTGCTTGGACGCCGGCTCGACGCACTGCTCCAGCCGCGCCGCTGGTGTGCAAAACGCGAAGACCGTCGGGGTCACAGGTCCCTCGGGCACGCGCGAACGCCACGGCCGACCCGGTGCCGGTGCCCCGCGCGTGACCTGCACGTAGATGAACGCGTCGTCCAGCTTGTTCGCGTGGATGAGTTCGGGCACGAGCTTCGAGAGGGCCGCCGCGTCCCAGTCCAGCTTGATCTCCGCGAGCCCCCTCCCCAAGCGTGCGATGTGGCGGTCGAGCGCGCGGACCTTGCCCCCGAACGCGCGGATCCCTTCGTAGAGCCCGTCGCCGAAAAGGAAGCCGCGGTCGAAGACGCTGACCGTCGCGAGTTCGTGGGGCACGAGTTGACCGTTGAGATGAACCAGCATCAGTCGGCTTTCTGGTGGGACGGCGCGGGCGCGTCAGGTGGGTTCAGAAGGGTCCTGGGGTTCTGCGCTGCGCGTCGTCTTGTACGAACCGGTGAACCATCCGAAGAGATCCGCGTCTCGCGCTCTCGCATCGGCGAAGGGGTACGCGGGATTGGTCGGAGAAACGGGCACCCCGGTCTTGCGGCAGCGCGTGGGCTCGCGCTCGGCAAGAAGCGTGAACTCGCCGCGCTGGGCCCAGTGGTCGGGCGCGATCAGCGTCAACCGGCGGCTCTGTTCCCCGATGATCTCGATCGTCAGCGTGGCCGCGGCCCCGGTCGGAACCGCCCCGGCAATGCGCGCAGGCCACTCGATAAACGCCGCGGCCTTCCCGATCGCGCGGCCCTCGGCATCGATCAGCCGATCCCAGCCGGCGTTCTCGAGTTCTTCGGCACCCCCGGCTACGCGGTACGCGTCCGCGTGGATAAGCCGTCCCCCCGCGAGCGCGCCGCTGCCAGCCGCGATCGGGTACGCGTTCAGAATCACGAAAGTCGGGCTCGAAATCAGCGCAGGCACCACGCCGAGCCGCACGCCGACAGAGCGCACCAGAGTGGTCTTGCCCGCGCCCATCTCGCCCTCCAACAGCACGACGTCCCCGGGCCTGAGCACATCGGCCAGCCCCGAGGCGAAGGCCCCGGTCATCTCCTCATCTGCAACTTCGCGTACGACGGTGGGCACGGCCGATTATTAGCCCTCGGCCGGGTCCCCGTGGTCCCAGCCCTCATCATCCACCCGCCGGAGCTCCCCGGAGGAGGATTGAACGAACGCCCCCGCATCTCCCGACGCCGCGTCAACCCGCCCGATCCGCGTGATCCGCACGTTGGTCCCCGGGCACATGGCGGGAAGCGGTCCCCCGGGCGCGACCGTGAAGAGCAGCTCGTAGTCCTCCCCGTCCGCCAGCGCGCCCTCGAGCGTGGCCCCGCTCGCGACCGGGAGTGCTCCCTCTTCCAACACCACGCGAACCCCCGACGCCGCGCCGATCCTGCCCGCGTCCCGGCCCAGGCCGTCGGAGATATCCATCATCGCGCCCAGCCGGTCTCCGAGGAATCGCGCCAAGAATAGCGACTCCCGCAGCCGCGGCTCGAAGGTGAGGTGCTTGCCCAGGCCGGTCCGCGCGTCGAACGCGCCCCCGAGTTCGCCGGTCACGCAGACCCAGTCGCCCACCCGCGCAGCGCTACGGAGCGGGGGTGCAACTCCGGGCAAGAGCCGGCCGATCGCGGTCACTGTGAGCACGAGTTCGCCGTGGTGGGTCGTGGCGAGGTCGCCGCCGATCAGCGGGCACGCGAAATGCCGCGCCCAGTGGTGCATGCGGTCGACGAGCTCGGTCGCGCGTTGTTGCGGGTAGCCCGGCGGCAACGCGCCCGTCGCCAGCGACCACGCGGGCTCCGCGGCCATCGCCGCCAAGTCCGAGATGCTCCGCGCCACCGCCTTGCGGGCCACCAGGTCGATCGGTGTGCCCTCGGTGAAGTGCCGCCCTTGCACGAGTTGATCGACCGTCAGCACCAACCGGTCGCCCGGCCGAGTCTCCACCACCGCACCATCGTCGCCCGGGCCGACGAGCACACCCGGATCGACTCGCGATCCGGCGATGATGTGCCGCAGCAGTTCCGATTCCCGCACGCGGGCCCCCGTTACTTCTTCGTCTCAGCCCAGATGCCGACCTCGAATCGGCCGGAGGAATCCGCCGCACCGCGGAACATGCCTTCGGAGTTGTACACCAGCACGATGTCGCCGTTGGCGGCCACGGCGATCAGCCCGCCATCGTCGGGGTTGAGCGTCTTGAACACCACGTGCGAGGCCGCGGCCTCCACCGACTCGTGCGCGAGCTCCATGCGATCGGAGATCGTCTTCGCCACGCCGTGACGGATGAACTGCTCGCCGGTCCCGGTGCAGGAGACCGCGCAGGTCGCGTTGTTCGCGTAGCACCCCGCGCCGATGATCGGCGTGTCTCCCACGCGCCCGAACCGCTTGCCCGTCATGCCGCCGGTGCTCGTCGCCGCGGCGAGATTGCCTTGCGCATCAAGGGCCACGCACCCCACCGTGCCGTAGGAGTAGGGGGGGCGGTTCGCCGTGGCGACGCCGTTCTCTTTCTTCCACTCGTCCAACGCGCGACGCCGCTTCTCCGTGTCGAAGTAGGTGTTCGGGACTCGCTCCACTTTCATTTCGTCCGCGAACTGCTCCGCGCCGTCGGACGCGAGAAGCACGTGGCGGCTGCGCTCCTTCACCATCCGCGCGAGCGAGATGGGGTTCTTCACCGTCCGTACGCCAGCTACGGCCCCGCACGAGAGATCACGCCCGTCCATGATGGACGCGTCGAGCTCGTGTGTTCCCTGCGCTGTGTACACCGCGCCCTTCCCCGCGTTGAACTTGGGGTCGTCCTCGAACACCCGCACCACCGCCTCGACCGTATCGACCGAGGACCGCCCCGCGGCGAGCATGTCCCGTCCGAGCGTCAGCGCGGTGCGAAGGGCTTGCTCGTACGCCGCGACCTCGTCGGGCGGCGCTGTCTTCGAGAGCACGCCCGCGCCCCCGTGAATGGCGATCGCGAACCGGGGCGCCGCGGAATCGCTCCGCGAGTGGGTGGCGCAGCCGATGCACACGGCGAAGGTCGCGAGACAGACGAGGGTCAGAGCGTGTTGAAACATGCGTGGGCCTCCTTCGAAGGAAGCCACAGTCTACCAGCGCATGTGCACGTCTTTGTGGAAGAACCCGCCGGAAGGTCCCTCGGGCCCGAGCGTGGCGAGCCAAACGCCGGTCTTGGCGCCGTCGACCAGCTCCATCGGTGCTTGCTCCCCGCCCATGTCCGTCTTCACCCACCCCGGGTGCGCGGCGTTGACCTTCACCGTGGTCCCGCGGAGCTCGAACGCGAGATGGTTCGTGAACATGTTGACCGCCGCCTTCGAGCAGTCGTACCCGAGGAACTTGGCGTTGTAGATCGGGGAGTTCGGGTCCGCGTGCTCCGCGATGGACCCCAGGATGCTCGTGAGGTTCACGATCCGACCCGCGTTCGACTTGCGGATCAGCGGGAGCATCGCCTGCGTGACCGCGATCATTCCGAAGAAGTTCGTTTCGAACGTCTCCTTCACCGCCGCCATCGAGGCCTGGCTGGCGACGTGCTCGCCCTGATACTTCATGATGCCCGCGTTGTTCACCAGCACATCGAGGCGGCCGAACTCGCGGTCGATCCGGGCCACCGCGGCGACGATCGAATCACCGTCGGTGACGTCGAGAGCGATCGGGCGTGCGTCGACAGACTGAGCCCGGAGTGTCTCGGCCGCGAGGGCGCCGCGTGCTTCGTCCCGTGCCCCGATGAGCACGGTCATGCCTCTGGCCCCGAGTTGGCGGGCGGTCTCGTACCCGATGCCTTTGTTGCCGCCGGTGATGAGCGCGATCGTCGTCATGCAGGAGTCTCCAGGTGAGCGTTCGTCCGCGGGGAGTGCTTTACAGCGCAGCGTAGTCGGTGTAGCCCTTCGCGCCGCCCATGTAGAAAGTCGAGGTATCGGGGGGCGTGAGAGCCGCGCCCTTCTGGAATCGCTCGACGAGGTCCGGGTTCGAGATGTACGGCACGCCGAAGGCCACCGCGTCGCAGTCCCCCCGCGAGATGGTCTCGTTGGCCCTGTCGCGCGTGAAGCCGCCGTTCGTGATGATCACCCCATCGAACATCGGGCGGAAGAACGAGACCGGGATCGACTCCCACCCCGGCGCAGTCGCTCCGTGCTTGAGATCGCTCTCCATCGCTTCCATTATGTGGAGGTACGCCGGCTTCATCGCGCCCAGCGCCCGCACCACGTACGCGAAGGTCGCACGGGGGTTGGAGTCGCGCATGTCGTTGAACGTGCCGCACGGGCTCAGACGAACCCCGACGCGATCCGCGCCCCAGACCGAGATCAGCGCCCTCATCGCCTCGATGTGGAACCTCGCGCGGTTCTCGATCGACCCGCCCCACGAATCGTGCCG
>JBMOHX010000205.1:0-6918 GCA_049317625.1 Phycisphaerales bacterium | reverse complement strand
CCCGCCGCGTGCAGGGCATCCTGCAGCGGTACAAGGACCTCCAGGACATCATCGCCATCCTCGGCGTCGACGAACTCTCCGAAGAGGACAAGCGCACCGTCAACCGCGCCCGCAAGATCGAGCGCTTCCTCTCGCAGCCCTTCCACGTCGCCGAGCAGTTCACCGGCTTCAAGGGCGTCGACAGCACGCTCGACTCCACCATCGACAGCTTCGAGCGCATCTGCAACGGCGAGGGCGACTCCCTCCCCGAAGGCGCCTTCATGTACGTCGGCTCGCTCGACGACGCGAAGGCGAAGGCGGAGAAGATGACGAAGGGTTGAGAAGAGGGCAATAGGCAATGGGCAGTGGGCAATAGGGAAGAAAAACGCACGAGGGTCGCCAGGGTTGGCGACCCTCTTTTCGTTTTGCTGTGGTTCGATGGTGCTTCGATCACTTCGCGGCGGGGCCGCTCAGCAGGAAGTCCAGGCCCTTGCCCTCTGGCTTCGAGGACATCGCCGCGTAGGGGTCGTCGCTCTGCTTGCCGCCGTTGTCGGTGCCGTCGACGCCCGCCGAGTACAGCAGGTAACCCGCGTTGGCGTTCGCGCCCTTCGCGTCGAGCAGCTTGTACCCTAGAGTCTTGCCGCTGAAGGGGTCGATGAGTTTCGCCGCGGTTGCCGCGCCGAGATCCGCCAGCGTTGCCGGGTACTCGCCCTTCGCGGCCTTGTGCCGCTCGAGCGCGATCATCGCCCGCACCGCCGCGAGCTGCATCTGCAACTGATCGTCGGACATCATCAGCCTGCGGATGTTCGGCACCATCACGCGGAGCAGGATCTCGCCGCTTGGGAGCTCTTCCACCAGTTTGTCGGGCTCGAACCCCAGTCCGCCCCGCCCGGTGCGGGGCGTCGACGCGTATCGCGCGAACTTGTCGAACAGTCCGTTCGCGTTCTTGGTGCTCTCGGCGCGGGTCGCGAGCGACCCGCCGAGCTTCGTGTAGTCCTTCGCCGCATCGCCCCCAGCGAGCGACTGGACCTCGGTCATCTTCGCGGCCGAGAGATCGTCGCCCTCGTAAGCCCAGCGGATCGTGTCCATCACGCTGAGACGCTCGCCCTCGACGGCGAGCGAGACCGGCGCCAGCGGCAGCTGCCGCTCCATCGCCGACTCCCAAGCACTCAACATCGCGGTTGTCGCCTTCCCGGCCCCGATCGCCTCCTTCGCCTCTGTCACGGCGAGGTTCAGGGCCGCGATGCCGACCAAGCGGTCGATCAGCGTCGACTGGTGGCTGAGGATGCGGCCGATCGCGAAGGACTCCTCGAACGCCGCCGCGGCGGCAGTTGCATCTCCCGCGTCGACCGCCTGCTGCATCCGGGCCATCTCGATGCGGACCAGGTTCCGAGACTTGCCGAGGTCCGGGAGGAGCATCGTGAGCAGCCGCCCGTCCCATTTCTCGTCGGAGTTTCCGCCGTCGGAAATCTCGATGTTCCGACGAGACTGCTCGGAGTCGTACCGCGGGCGTGCCGCCCTCATCGCGCCGGGGAGCTTCGCGGTCAGCTTAAACACCCCCGCGTCGTGGTACGATCTCATCGCGTTCAACGCGGCGGTCTTCGCCGCGGCCGAGGGCTCCTGGCCCTCCTGGCGATAGATCGCGTCGAAGACCGGTGACTCCATGCCCGGCTTGACCTTTCCGTCCGGCTGACGCCAAACGAGATCGGCTTCTTTCACCGCGGCGATCGCCTCGATCAGCAGGTCGTAGCCATTGGGCCCGTCCTTCGCGGTGCCGGCGCGCTGGTTGCGCTCCACCAGAGCGCCGAGGCGATCGAGCGTCTCATCCGACGACTTGGGCACCCCCTCCTGGGCCCAAGCCGAGACAGCAACGAACAGACTGATCGCCACGCCGATGCGCTTCTTCATGCACAGTTGTATGGGCGAACCCGCGAAGGGTTTCATCTCAAGGGCGAAGATCGGATCCTCAGGCCCCGGGCTGGTAAACTGTCGCCATGATCGACACGAAGAACGCCGAGTGCCGCAAGCTGCACTTTCAATCGATCCCCGAGCTTCGCGCGGAAGTCGAGCGCCTGCTCGCCGCGGATCGTAAAGGAATGTTAAAGACTCACGGGAACTGGACGGCGGGCCAGATCCTCGGGCACTGCGCCTCGTGGATCGACTGGGGGTACGTCGGCTACCCCGCGGAGATGAACAATCCGCCCTGGTTCATCAAGCTGGCCGGTCGCATCATGAAGAAGCACATGATGACCAAGCCGATGCGCAAGGGGATCCGCATGCCCAGAGTCGCGGCGGGTACCTACGGCACCGAGAAGTTCGAGACCCAAGAGGGTGGAAAGCGCCTCCTCGCGGCCTTGTCAAAGCTCGAAGCCGGCCCCCCCAAGTTCCCGAGCCCCATGATGGGCGTGCTCACGCAGCGCGAAGCGACGATGATGCACCTCCGTCATTGCGAACTTCACCTGGGCTTTCTCGACGCGGAGTGAACGCGATGAACATCCGCGAGGCGTTGAACGCCACCGACTTGGACGCGGCCCGGTCGATCTTCCGCGAGTACATCGCGAGCATCTCCCACGTCGCCGCGTGCAGCTTCGAGCACCAGCGTGCCGACGACGAGATCCGCGACCTTCCGGGCAAGTACGCGCCCCCCTCGGGCGCGATCTTCCTGGCGTTCGATGGTCCGGTATGCGTCGGGTGCGCGGCCCTGCGACCCCTCCCCAGCGGTGCCACGGACCAGTGCGAACTCAAACGCATGTACGTGCGGCCCACGCACCGCGCCCAGGGCCTGGGGGGGGCCCTCTGCGAAGCGGTGATGGCCCGAGCGTCAGCCGCCGGTTACCGCCGGATCTTCCTCGACAGCGACCCCGAACTGGAAGCGGCCCTCCGCTTGTATCGCCGGCTGGGCTTTGTCGACACGCCCCGTTTCAACGACGACCCCGACCCTCGGACCATCTACATGGCGCGAGCGGTGGAGGGGTTGGCGGGGATGTAGCTGCGAGGGAAGTCATCGGGAGTGGGCCGCTCAGGGGCGAAACTCGCGTCGGTTGAACCAGAGAGGTCCGGACCGCCGATGAGGAGCGGCCGGGAAGGGCCCGGTATCTCGGGAATCTACGAGTTCCGCGCACGGGAACCACCCCGAGCGCTCCCGGATCGATATGCTACGTTCAGCGAGGGAGCCCACCTTTGGACATGAGCCGCAAATCCATCTCACTGAGCCCTGAGCGGTACTCGGCGGCCACTCGCGCCCGGGCCGGCGGCATCGTCCACGCCACCGGCGCGGATTGCGACGAGGAGTTCCTCCGCATCCTGGCGATGATCCAGACGCTGAGCCAGGCCCGCGACGCCTACGAGCTGTTCGAGCTCGCCGCGAGGTACACGTCAGACGGTCCGATCGCCGGCGAGGCTCACTCGATCGTGGTCGTGTCGACCGAGGGCATCAAGACCGGCGAGTACATGATCACGCGGAAGTTGCTCTCGGTGCCGCGCCGGCGGCAGAGCATCGAAGTCGCCGATTCGATGGAAGCCCCCGTGGCGCACCAGGGCGGCTTCATCTCGTCGATCCTCCGCAAGCGGCAGCCCGAACTCATCACCGGCCTGGATCTCTCCCGCGACCCCGTGCTCGGCGCGGAGTTCGCGACCTTCGATTCATGCCTGTTCATCCCGCTCTTCTCGGGCGGCCGGATGACCAAGTGCGTGCTCTTCTTCCGGCGCGGATGGGACGAGGTCGACTTCGACCACGTCGAGCGCGTCATGCTCATCATGAACCTCATCGAGACCGCCATCGAGAGCATCAACAACGCCCACCGCAGCTCCGAGCTCTCGTCGCTCCTCGATGCCCAGTTCGAGCAGATGAGCCGCATCCAGCGCAGGCTCCTGCCCCGCGAGAGCGAAGAACGCCGTGGCCTGTGGGAGAGCGATGGCTCCACGAGCCAGCGCCTCGAAGTGGGCATGTCCTACCGCCCCGCGGGCCGGGCCGGCGGCGACTACTTCAACATTGTCGAAGACGGCGAGCGCCTCGGCGTGCTCGTGGCCGACGTCTCCGGGCACGGTGCTGACGCTGCGATGATCATGGGCATGCTTCACGCGGTGATGCACGGCGGCGTGCCCGTGGCCGAAGGACCTGGCAAGGTCCTCTCGTTCCTCAACGCCCGCCTCAAGCCGATGATGGCCGACAGCCGCTTCATCACCGCCTTCTTCGCGGTGATTGATCCCGTCGCGGGCGTGATCCGTTACTCATGCGCCGGTCACCCGCCGCCCAGACTCCGTAAGGCCGACGGCACCATCACGCAGCTCGACGACGGTGCCGACGCGCCCATCGGCGTGCTCGACGACCTTCAGTACTGCTGTGCCGAGCGACCCATCGCCTCCGGCGACGCGGTGGTCCTCTACACCGACGGTATCACCGAGACCTTCAGCCCCACCGACGACGCCTTCGGTTCCGGCCACCTCGACCTCTGCATCGAAACACTCAGGGGCTCCGCCGCGGACATGGCCCTCGCCATCGCCGGAGCCGCGAACGACTTCCGTCAGGCTCCCGAGCCCGAAGACGACACCACAGTCGTCGTCGTGTCGATCAAGTAGCTTTGGCGTCCACCCCAAAGAGTGTCCAGGACGTCTCGCCCTGGTTCTCGTCTCCATGACCCGCCACCAAACCCAGCTCCTCTTCGTCACGCTCATGGCCGGCATCATGTCCGGCGTGATGTCGCTCGCGCTGGGCATTGTGTACGGCGGGTTCAGCCGCGGCTTCCGCGAGTGGCCACAGAAGTGGTTCGTCGCGTTCCTCGTGGCATGGCCCACCGCGTACTTCGTGGTGCCGATGGTGCGTCGCATCGTCGACGCCGTGGCCAAGCCCTCACGTTGATCGGATCAGTGATCGGCCTTGGCCTGGTTCGCCGGCTCCATCACCCGGGCCTTGAGCAGCAGCAGCGCGCTCTCGAGCTGAAGGTCCAGGCCCTTGGTAAACAGGTCGCTCGGGTTGGCCCGCTTCGCGAGATCGGCCTGGATGATGCCGTTCTCGTTGATCGGGATCACGTCCGCGTCGCGCCGCAGCATGATCGAGTCGGTCGTCTGTTTGGGGAGCATCTCCACCGCGAGATTCGGCTGCACGCCCCACACCGATGCCCCGACGCGCCGGTGGATGATCGACTTGTCCGGCAGCATGTAGTACTGGACCGTCAGCTTGAGGTGCGAGTTGTTCGTGAGCTGCCACACGTTTTGGACGCTGCCCTTGCCGAACGAACGGCCGCCCAGCAGGATCGCGTCGAGATCGCCGGTCTTCGAGTAGCAACTGATCGCGCCCGAGACGATCTCGCTCGCGGAGGCCGAACCCTCGTTGATCAGCACCACGACCGGAGTCTTCGCGAGCGACGCCTGCGCCGGGCGTGTGTACTCCGAGCTCTCGATCGCACCCGTGGGCCCGCGCGCCTGCACCACCACGCCGCCCTCGACCTTGATGAACTTCCGCGAGACCCGCACCGCCTGGTCCAGCAGGCCGCCGGGGTTGAAGCGGAGATCGAAGATCAACCCCTTCATGCCCTGCGACTGAAGAGACGCGGCCGCCGCGGCGATCTCGTCGCCCGTGGTCTCGGTGAACTGGCTCAGGCGGATGTACCCGATACCGCTCTCCGCATCGAGCATGTAGTCCCATGCGTCCTCGCGCTCGCCCGACCGGATCCAACCCTTGGTCGACGGCACGTCGATGAAGCTCCGCTCGAGTACGAAATCGATCGATGCCGGGGGCGCATCGGCCTTTTCGGGGTCGGGACGCTCGATCGTCAGCGTGACGGGGGTGCCGGCGGGGCCGGTGATCACGTCAACCACCTGGTCGAGCGTGAGCCCGAAGACGTTCTTGCCGTTCACCGCCGCGAGGATGTCGTTGGAGTGCACGCCCGCGCGCTGAGCCGGGGTGCCCTCGAGCGGCGTGGCGATCTTGATTCTCGACTGGTCGTCGTACTCGATCTGGATGCCGACGCCGACGAAACGGCCCTGCGTGTTCTTCTGGAACCGCCGGACCTCGTCAGGCCAGATGATCACCGAGTACTCGTCGAGCGGGCTCATCACGCCGTTCCCGAACTCGTGCAGCAGCGTGGTCGTCGGGAGCTCGATCGTCTCGTTGTTCGCCCGCTCCAGGCCGTCGAGCAGCGACTCGAGCCGCACCATGTCGTAGGCCTGGGGCGACTTCCGGAGCTTCGCCTGCTCGGCCTCGATGAACGCGAGCATCTCGGCCTTGGCCTTCACCTCGCCGAGCTTGGGGAACGTCTCCGCCAGCAGGTTCGTCGTCGTGAGCGTCCGGATGGACTCGAGGCCGCCGATGATGAGGTCGTTGAGCTTGGGCTGCTCCACGTGCTTGGCCGAATACGCCAGCGCCCGGATGAGCATCACGCGATCAATCCCGGTCAGCTTCTGTCGGAAGTCGTCCCCGAGCGAGTTGTAGGGGGGCATCTTGGATGCCTCACCAAGCGTCTTCAGCCGCTCGAGCCGCAGGTCGTACAGCTTCCGCGGGGCGTACAGCCGCAGCATCGCCAGACGCTGACCCAGCCGCTCCACATCCGCGTGGTACTTACCGGATTCTTCGAAGAGACCGTTGAGCAGCCCGAAGAGCTCGCTCGCGTTCAGCACGTCCCCGCGGGCCTCCGCCTCCTTCGCGCCCGCGTCCGCGCTCGCCACGATCTCGGCGACCGCCGTCTCCTTCGCGATCTCACCCTTCCGAACGGCCAGCATCTCCAGCTCGATCGCCGACCGCAGGCTCTTGGAGAGACGAACGAACTCCGCCTTCTCGTCGAGGTGCTTCGCGAGGTCGGCGCGGAGTTCCTTCTCACGAGCGGCCCGATCCGCTTCACGCTTCTCGAAGTTCGCAACCAGCCGTGTCGCGCCGACCGCCAACGGTGACTTGTCCCCATCGGCGTTCAGCTTCGCCAGGCTCGCGAGTGTCTGCTCGAATCG
>JBMOHX010000204.1:0-6951 GCA_049317625.1 Phycisphaerales bacterium | reverse complement strand
CGCCCGGAACTGGCCGCGTGGACGATGGTCGCCAGCACCGTGATGTCTACTGACGCGTTTGTGACGAAGGACTGATCGGCGAAGGAGCCCCCAATGGACCCGCTCGAAGAACACCTGCTGAACATGACCCGCCGGCGGTTCTTCCTTTCCGCCGGGCGTTCGATCGCCTCGGGGTTGGGTGCCGCGGCGCTGGGGTCGCTCATGGCTTCGTCGGCATCGGCCGCTGCGCCGGAGGCGAAGGATGTGCTCAACGCGTTGCCGCACTTTGCGCCCAAAGCCAAGCGGGTGATCTACCTGCACATGGAGGGTGCGCCGAGCCAGCTGGATCTGTACGACTACAAGCCGGGGCTGCGTTCACGCTTCAACCAGGACCTGCCCGACTCGATCCGCAAGGGACAGCGGATCACGACGATGACCAGCGGCCAGAACAGGCTCCCGGTCGCGCCCTCGATCTTCAAGTTCTCCCGCCACGCGAACAACGAGGGCGGGGTGTGGCTGAGCGAGTTGCTCCCGCACACGGCTTCGGTCGCGCACGAGCTGTGCTTCATTCACTCGATGCGGACGGACGCGATCAACCACGAGCCTGGGATCACGTTCTTTCAGACCGGAACCCAGCAGCCGGGCCGCCCGTGCCTCGGGAGCTGGCTGAGCTACGGGCTCGGGTCCTCGAACGCGAACCTGCCTGCGTTTGTCGTCATGATCACGCAAGGCCTGGGCAACATGCAGGCGCTCTCCGCGCGGTTCTGGGGGAGCGGGTTCCTGCCGAGCGAGCACCAGGGGTGCAAGCTCCGCGCGGGCGGCGACGCGGTGTTGTACCTTCAGAACCCCGACGGCGTCTCTCGCGAAGACCGGCGGCGGATGCTCGACGCCGCGAACGCGCTCAACGAACAGGACCTCGCCGACTCGCAAGACTCAGAGATCTCCGCCCGCATCGCCCAGGCGGAGATGGCGTTCCGAATGCAGATGTCGGTCCCCGAGCTCACGGATCTCAAAGACGAAGACCCGGCCACGCTGGAGATGTACGGCCCCGACGTGACCCGTCCCGGCAGCTTCGCGGCGAACTGTCTGCTCGCGCGGCGGCTCGCCGAGCGCGGCGTTCGATTCGTTCAGCTGTACATGCGTGGCTGGGACGCCCACAACAACCTGCCCACCGAGATCCGAGCCCAGTCGAAGGCGGTCGATCAGCCGCAGGCCGCGCTCATCAAGGACCTCCGACGGCGCGGGCTGCTGGACGACACGCTGGTGCTCTGGGCCGGAGAGTTCGGCCGCACGGTGTACAGCCAGGGCTCGCTCTCCTCGACGAACTACGGGCGCGATCATCACCCGCGGTGCTTCTCCGTGTGGCTCGCGGGCGGGGGCGTGAAGCCCGGCATCTCGTACGGCAAGACCGACGACTACTCGTACAACATCACCGAGAACCCCGTCGAGGTTCACGACCTGCACGCCACCATGCTGCACCTCCTCGGCGTCGACCACAAGCGACTCACCTTCCGTCATCAAGGGCGGGACTTCAGGCTGACCGACGTTGCCGGCAACATCGTTCGCCCCATCATTCTGTAAGCGGACTTCTTCGAATGACGCAACTCCTCGAGTTCGGCGGACGGCTTCACCCTCTGCTTCTTCACGCGCCCATCGGCCTGTTCATCGGGCTGCTCACCCTTGAGTTGATCACCCTGCTCCAACGCGGCCACAAGCCCATCCCGGCGCCGAAGGTCCTCGTGCTCCTCACCGCGTTCACCAGCGTCGCCTCCGCGGCGGCCGGGCTGCTTCTCGCGCGCGAGGACGGGTACGGCGGCGACGGACTCGAACTCCACCGCTGGAGCGGCATCGTTGCTGGTGTGCTGTCGGTCGCGATGGCGGCCTTCCGGATGGGGAGTCCAAGACAGGTGAAGTTCGGCTACCACGCGTTTCTCGCGTTGTTCGGCGCGTGCCTCATCGTCACCGGGCACCTCGGGGGAGCGATCACACACGGGGACGACTTCCTCTTCGCGCCGTTCGAGCCCAAGCGACCCAAGCGGGACACCCAGCCGCTGCCCGACGACACCTTCGCGCCCGTGTCCCGGATCCTCGCGGCCAAGTGTGTCTCCTGCCACGGCCCCGACAAGCGCAAGGGCGGCCTCGCGCTCCACTCGATCGACGCCATCATGACCGGAGGCGACACCGGTCCCGCCGTTGTGATGGGGTCTCCCGAGGACAGCGAGTTGATGGTGCGGCTCCTGCTTCCGATCGACGACGAAGACCACATGCCGCCGGCGAAGAAGCAGCAGCTCTCCGCGGAGGAGATCCAGACGATCGAAGGCTGGATCGCGGGCACACCCATGACCTTCGATCACACCCCCGAGCCCGAAGTGATCCCCGACGCTGAGCCCAGGGACCCCGCTCCGCCGCCGCCTCCGGCCCGCCCGGTGCCGGACGCGAACGCGATCGCGCGGCTGGGAGCATTGCGGGCGCACGTTGAAGTGGTCGATCCCGAATCGGGGGCCCTGTGGATCGACCTTAGCAACGCGTCGCCAGCGATCACGCCGCACGACTCTCGGGAGCTGTTGGGCGCGCTCAAGCCGTTCATTCGTCAGCTCACGCTCGCGCGAACTGCGCTGCCGGAGGATCTGCCCTCGCTTCTCTCGGGCATGGACTCGCTCGAACGTCTCGACCTGCGACAGACCGAGGTGACCGACGCGGATCTCGGCGCGCTGGCGGGGCTGCCGAAGCTCACCGAGCTGGTGCTCGCGCAAACGAAGGTCACCGACGTTGCCGTCGAGAGCATCGCCATGGTGCCGACGCTACGACGGGTGTACCTGTGGGGAACCGGGATGACGCCCGAGGGGGCCGCTCGGCTCCGGGCGATGATCCCCGGTGCGCGGCTCGACCTGGGCGACGTCTCATCGGCTCCAGCGCTCGAAACCGAGGGGGAGATCGCCCTCACAAGCGACGCGCCGGCACCGGATCAAGCCGCTCCGAAGCAGGCATCGCTGACTCCCATCAACCCGACCTGCCCGGTGAGCGGCTCGCCGATCGACCCGAAGTACTCGATCGTCTACGAGGGAAAGGTCATCGGGTTCTGCTGCCCCAACTGCCCCCGGCAGTTCTGGGCCGAGCCCGAGAAGTTCCTGACCGCCCTCGGCATCAAGTAGCCGTTTGTAGGCGTTAAACCCCGATCTATACTGGTTCGAACACTGTCGGCGGCAGTCCCGCCGTGAACCCTTGGAAAGAACGAGAGCACACCATGAAAGCACGTTCGGTTGCAGCGTTGATTCTCGCCGCGGTCGCCTTCTCGACGATCCAATCGCCGATCGCCTGGGCGCAAGAGGTGAAAGCTCCCGCGGAAGCGGTGGCGTCTCTCGGCGTGGGCGACAAGGCACCCGCGATCGCGGTCGAGTCGTTTCTGAAGGGAGAGGCCGTCACCGAGTTCAAGGCCGGGCACATCTACGTCATGGAGTTCTGGGCGACGTGGTGCGGTCCGTGCATCGCGGGGATGCCGCACCTCGCTGAAGTGCAGACCAAGTTCAAGGACAAGGCGACCATCATCGGCGTGAACATCTGGGAGGAGAAGGCATACAGCTCCGCCACGATCGACCGGGTGAAGAAGTTCCTGGACGGCAAGGGCAGCGTGATGGCCTACACCGTCGCGTACGACGGCCCGGCCAAGGCGATGGACAAGGCGTACATGAAGGCGGCCGGGCGCGGGGGCATTCCCTGCGCCTTCGTGATCG
The DNA here is from genome assembly GCA_049317625.1 of Phycisphaerales bacterium. Lineage (GTDB taxonomy): Bacteria > Planctomycetota > Phycisphaerae > Phycisphaerales > UBA1924 > JBEIUO01. Next base: position 3,241 of record JBMOHX010000204.1, on the reverse strand, counting down.
ACGGCGAGGGCAAGGTCGCGTACATCGGTCACCCGGCGGCGAAGGAGTTCGAGGGAACGATCTCCCAACTCGTCGAGGGCAAGTTCGACATGGCCGCCGCCAAAGCCGCCTATGTCAAGCAAGTTGAAGAGGAGCGGGCCGAGAAAGCGAAGAGCGAACAGGTGAGCAAGCTCATGCGCGACGCTCAGAAAGCGTTCGAGGGCGGCAACGTCGAAGACGGGCTCGCGGCTCTCGACGCCGCCGCGAAGGTCCATCCCGAGTCGGGCGCGCAGATCGAGTTCCGCAAGATCCGGCTGCTGATCGACGCCGGTCGGGGCGAGGCCGCGGCCGATGTCTCACGCGCGATGCTGAACGGTCGCGCGAAGGACGATTGGACCATGCTGGCCAACCTGGCCACGGCGCTGTCTGCGCCCCGCAGAGGTGCGATGGGCGACCTCGGCATCGCCACGCAAGCGGCCGAGCGGGCTGTCGAACTCTCCGAGGGCAAGCAGCCCCGGGCGCTGAGCGCGCTCGCCGGTTGCCAATGGGCCAAGGGGGACAAGCAGGCCGCCATCGAGACGCAGAAGAAGGCGGTCGAGCTTTCCGAGGGCGCCGCGAGGGAAGTCATGCAGAAGACTCTTGACGGCTGGACCGCGGCACCGAAGTAATCCGCCGAAGCTCAACTTCACCACACGGGCCGGTGCTCCTGCGAGCGCCGGCCTTATTTCTTGGTGACGGTCGCGATCGAAACCCGACGCGACATGTCGCTGACCCAAACACCCGTCGGCGGCTCAATGGTCACCGCGAACGCCGCGGCGTTGTTGACTTTGATCCCCGGAGAGATTGGCACAACCGTCTCACCGCCGGTCGAATCAAAGATGCCGCCGCTGATCCGCTGCTGCATGCCGCGGTCGTCGATAATCCAGAGCTGGTAGCGATCGCGTGCGGGATCGTTCGCCGGGAGGCCACGGAACCGCATGTACCCGGTTTGGAGCGACTCGCTCCACACGACCTCTCCCTTGACCCCAGGGACCTCGGGCGAGTCCCAGTCTCCCCAGGACACGCTGACCCGGTCCGCCCTGGCATCGACCTCCGCCGTGCGGAGCGGGCCTGAAGCGCCGGGACGCGGCCACCATGACATCACCGCCAGAAAGACCGCCGCCGCCATCGCGGCCCACGGGAGCAGCCCCGAGCCGATGCGCGTCCGCCTCGCAACAGGGATGTCGGCGAGGATGCGGGCACGCACGGAAGCCGGGAGTTCCTCGATAGGCCCCTGGGCGACCAGACCGGCGTAGAGAGCTCCGAGCGCAAAATCCGCGGCGGTATACGCGTCGTCAACCCCCAGCCTGCGGACGCTCTCGCGCAACTCGCGTTCCCCTTCGGAATCCAAACAGCCGGACGCGCGGTCCGCCCAGAGTTCTTCGAGCCTTGACATGTCCTCGGAGAGCTTCATGCCCCGGCCCTCCGATCAACCGACGGTTCCTGAGCCTCACCGAGCATCTCTCGCAGTTTGATCAACCCTCGCCTCGCGTGCGTCTTCACTGTTCCCAGCGGCATTCCGGTCGCCTGTGCAATAAGTTCGTGGGTCAGCCCGAGTTCGACGTTCATCCGCAGCACGCGCTGCTGCTCGGAGGAGAGTTGCCCGAAGGCGTTCATAGCCTTAGACGCCTCCTCCGCGAACTCGCCAGAGTACTGCGCATCGACTGTGTTCTGAGCGCTCGCGGCCCGAACCGCCGCACCGGCCATCATGGTGCGTTGAGACCCGAGACGTCGCTGCCTGTCGATGATGCGGCGTCGGGCAATGGTGGCCACGAACGCTGTTTCCCCGGCGACCGTGGGGTCGTAACGGGAGGAGACCTGCCAGAGCTCCGCGAAAATCTCCTGCGAGATGTCCTCGCACTCCGGCTCGGGGAGCCCGGCCCGCTTGGCGAGCGACCACACCAACCCGCCGAATCGGGAGACGCACTCGCGCATCGCCTCGGGTTCTCGCCGCGCAACTCGCTGAAGCAGGCTCACGCTCAAGACGTCACATACCTCCACGCCGGACCTGTCCCCCCGAGTCCGAGCGACCGCGAGATCATACCGCGTCGAGCGGGCCGCGTGCGATCGGCTCCCCTGCGGCAGGGGAGAGCATGCGTGGATGTTTCGGGCGACGCACATCTTGAAAAGGACCCCGTCGCTGATGAGCGGAGGGGCCCGAGAAGTTGGAGATTACTTGGGGAGCAGGACGGTATCGATGGCGTGGATCACGCCGTTTCCGGCGTCCACGTCGGTCACAAGGACCGTCGCACCGCCGACGGTCGCCTTCTTGTCGACAACCTTGGAGGTGAGCTTGCCGCCCTGGAGGGTCTCACCCTTCCAGTTCGCACCCACCACAGCGTCGGAGAACGCGCGGCCGCGGACGACGTGGTACTTCAGGATGGACACGAGCGTCTCCTTGCCCTCGGGCTTGAGGAGGGACTCGAGGGTCTCCTTCGGGAGCTTCGCGAACGCCTCATCCGTCGGGGCGAACACCGTGTAGATCTCCTTGCCAGAGAGCGCATCGGCCAGGCCGGCCTTCTCGATGAGCATGGCAAGGGTCTTGAAACGACCGTCGGCGACGGCGGTCTGCACGAGGTTCTTGTCGCTGGGGAGGATGACCGTGTCGATCACGTGGATCACGCCGTTCGCCGCGGCGATGTCGGTCTTGACGACTTTCGCCCCATCGACCGTGACCGCACCCTTCTCGGCCTTGATATCGATCCGCTGGCCGTTCACGGTGGCGACGCCGCCCGACTTCACGTCCGCGGCCATCACCTTGCCCGAAACAACGTGGTACGCGAGAATCCCGGCGAGCTTCGCTTTGTTCTCCGGCTTGAGAAGTTCCTCAAGAGTGCCCTTGGGGAGCTTTGCGAAGGCCTCGTCGGTGGGCGCGAACACGGTGAACGGGCCATCTCCGGCGAGGGTCGAGGTCAGGTCCGCGGCCTTGATGGCGGCGACGAGTGTCTTGAAGTTACCAGCCTTCTCGGCCACTTCGACGATGTTGCCCGCACCCTTTGCATCGAGGACGCACTTCTGCGCCGTCGCGGTGCACTGCCCGGCAGCGCCGGTCGCGAGGATCAAACCCGAAAGAACAGCCGCGCCGAAAGTCACTCGGTTCATACGCCATAGCTCCTGATCGTGTGGAACGGGCCGCGGCACCAGCCGAGGCCCCGCTGTCGCGGCCCTCGCCGCTCCACTTGACTTCGCGGACCCCGCCGGCCCGGATTCAGAACCACGCGTC
>JBMOHX010000203.1:0-6954 GCA_049317625.1 Phycisphaerales bacterium | reverse complement strand
GTTTTTGCCGGTCCGGTCTCTGGCGGAAGGCCTGAAGGCCGTCGAGAACGGTCAGGCCGACTATCTGGTCGAGATCGAACTCTCTGGCCGGTATGCCTTGGCCACGGCACAGACCGCCCCCAACGACAAGACGCTCCGCATGCTCCCCCTGATCGGCCCCCGGGGCGATCGTGTCGAGGCGAGCTACGGCGTCGCCGGACTCAAGGGCGACCCCGGCGGTTGGGTCAAGCGAATCGACGAGGGCCTGGCCGTCGTGCGTGCTTCCGGAGAATACGGCGAGCTCTACCGGCGCTGGCTCGAACGCTACCAGCCGCTCAGGTTCACGCGGGACGAGCGCCAGCGGCTCGGCGAGCGATCGAACCGCTCCGGCGTTGGGCGGTTGCGGGTAGGGCTCCCCCAAGGCGTATGCGGGCTTTCAGAAGACCAGGCGTCGGGCCCGCAGGGTCTCATGCCTGATCTGATGCGTGCCATCGGCGAGCGCGTCGGCAAGCCGGTCGAGTTCACCGAGCTCAGCAGGAGCGAACTCGGCGCAGCGCTCTCACGGGGCGAGGTCGATCTCATCGCCGGCGCCACCTTCGAAGAACTCGACATCCTCCGCATGGACTACGGCCGCCCCGTCGAGATCTCGCGGGGAGCCATCGTTCACCGCAAGGATCGGCCATCGCCCCTCGCGAGTCCGTCCGACCAGAGCCCTCGGATCGCGGCGGTTGTCTCCGGGGCTGGCGCGACCTGGGCGTCGTGGGCCGGTGTGGGGAGCACGATCCCTTACGCATCGGCGAGAGAGGCTGTGAAAGCGGTCGAAGAGGGCGTCGTCGACGGGGCCGTCGTGACCGAACTCGAAGCCTGGTCCGCCATCGGCGGGCCCACGGCCTCCTCCACTCTCGCGGTGGCCCCGCTCCCCGGCGAGGGGTACGAAAGTCCTTACGTCCTTGCGGTCCGGGCGGGTTCGAAGGCGCTGCTGTGGGATCTCGAGGACGGCCTCGGTGCCGTCGAGCGATCCGGGCTCCGCCGCGAGATCGAGTCGCGGTGGCTCGGGCCGACGGCCGAAGACCAGAGTTTCGAGATGCCGGTTCCCCGATCCGTGCTCATGGGCATCATCGCCGGGCTTGGGGGAGCCGCGATCGCGGTGGGGATCTGGGTGACCACATTGCGGCGCGAACTCCACAGGCGCACCGCGCGGCTCCGCCACGAGGAGGCCCGCCTCAAGGCGATCACCGAGAGCGTTCCGGCGCTGGTCTACGGGTACTTAGAACGCTCAACGGGGGTCCGAGAGCTCAGGTACGCCAATCGCAGACTCGAGGAATGGGCGCAGGTGTTTCCCGTACTCGCCTCGGGGAGCCCGATCGATGTCGTCGCCGCGGTTCATCCCGCCGATCGCAAAGAGCTCGAGCGCAAACTTTCTGAAGCGCAACAGGCCCTGCGGCCGGTGCAACAGGAAGTGCGGGTTCAGGACGTTCACGGCGAATACCGCTGGATTCAGATCACCCTCGACCCGGACCCGGTGGGCGAGGGCGTGCTCTGGCACGGGATCATGCAGGACGCGACCGAGCTCCGGCTCGCGACCGAGGCCCTGGCGCAGAGCGAGAAGAACTTCCGGCAGATCTTCGAGGCAACCCAGGACGCGATCCTCGTGTGCGGCGAGGGATACGGCCGGATCCTCGAGGCCAACCGGGCCGCGTGCCTGTTGTACGGCTATTCGCGCGAGGAACTCCTCGCCATGGAAGTCCGCGAGCTGTTCGACCATCCGTCAGACGCCGACCCCGCTCGCGATCAGTCTTTCCCGGGTCCTTTCCGGCACCGGCGCAAGGACGGGTCAACCATCGACATCGAGTGCGGCCGCGCCTCCGTTCAGTACGGTGGGCGCCCCGCGATGCTCTCGGTCAACCGCGACGTGACATCCCGCACCCGCTTCGAGGAACAGCGTCGCCAGCTCGAGGGCCAGATTCTGCAGGCCCAGAAGATGGAAAGCCTCGGGCTGCTCGCTGGCGGGATCGCGCACGATTTCAACAACCTCCTCGTGGGCATCCTCGGCAACGCCTCCCTCGCCCGGGCGCAGCTGCTCGAGACCGAGTCGCTGAACCAGACCCTCGATCAGATCGTGCTCACCGCGCGCCGGGCCTCTGATCTCACCCAGCAACTCCTGGCCTACGCGGGCCGCGCGAAGATCTCCGTGCAGGCCGTCGACCTCTCCGCGGTTGCATCCGAGATGGTCAAGCTCCTGGGGTCGCGCCTGAGCCGCGGGGCGAAGATGGTCTTCAGCTTCTCCCCACGCAACGTCGTGACTCTCGCAGACCCGGTGCAGGTCCGGCAGATCGTGATGAACCTTCTTACCAATGCCTCCGACGCTCTCAAAGGAGGGCAGGGCGTCATCACGATCCGTACCGGTGTCGCGAAGTTCGACCGCCTCTATCTCTCCGAGACGTTTGCGCCCAGCGACATCCCGGAGGGTGAGTACGCGTTCTTGGAAATCGCCGACGACGGGTGCGGGATCGCGCCCGATCAGTTGCAGCGGATCTTCGACCCCTTCTTCACCACCAAGTTCGTCGGACGCGGCCTTGGGCTCTCCGTCGCACTCGCCATCGTTCAACGGCACCGCGGAGCCATCAAGGTCTTCTCTGAGCAGGACCGCGGCACAGTCTTTCGCCTGCTCCTCCCGTTGGTGTCGCTCGGCCCAGGATCCGCCATCGAACTCGCGCCCAGAGACGAATCCGCTGGCGGGGGCGCGATCATTCTCGGTGGGAGCGAAAGCCAGGTCGAACCGATCGCCCGACACCTCGAAGCCGCGGGGTTGGTCCCATGGGTCGCTCGAGATCAGTCCGAAGCCGCGGCAGCCCGCTCAGGACTCGGCGATATCGAGTGGCTGATCGTGCTCGACGCAGGGAACGCGACGTTCGCCGAGATCCGTCGGCTTGCACCGCTGGCGAAGGTCCTGGTCAGCGAGCTCGCCCCCTGGCGCGACCGCGGTGAAGCCGACGGAGTCCTCCCCACCAATCCCGCTCTTCTCCGAGAAGCCCTCAACGCCGCTTTGAGCGGCGGGGACAGCCTGATTTCTCACGATCCCGGAAACGCCGGTTGACAGCGGGGTGGTGGGGGTGTTATTCAATGTCCGCGGACCACGGTTGGTGTTCTGGAGCACACCCGAATGATGCAGTCCCCCATAAAGGGCGTCACGGCCGAACAACAGCCATCGAGGCTGCAAGGCCGGTCGCGGGAGGGCGATGCCGAATCGGGCTTCTCGACGCTGCTCGCCACCTTCGGTTCCGGCGCGGTCGTGGTCCTGGCGTTCTGGCTCGCGAGGTCTTTCTGGCGAAGAAAGCGCGCGGGTGCCGGCCCGCCCTCACCTCAGCCCGCCTCGGTTTCCATCGAGAGCTTTCGGAATGTGGTGATCGTATTCCGGCGGTCGGATCATCAACTTGTCGCCGCCAACAGCGCCGCGGGCAAGGTCTTCGGACTCTCGGCGGAAGAGTTGAGCACACTGACCCTCGACCTCCTCGAGCGCAGGCTGCCTCTCGGATCAGACCAGATCTCGCGCAACATCGCGCTCGGCACCACGCCCCACCTCGTGACCCGCTACGAACGCCCCGACGGCTTCCAGTGCACGATCGAGATTTCCGCCTCCCTCACCCGCTTCCGTGGCGAGGACTGCGTCTTGCTCGTCGGCTCCGACGTCAGCGAGCAGGTTCGTTCCGAGGAACACTCCCGCGCCGAGCTCGCCGCATTCCGCGGGCTCTTTGACCACGCCCCCTGGCCGATCCTTGTGGCTCAGGAGTCGTCCCGGAGGGTGGTTGCCGCAAACGCGGCGGCGAGGGACCTGTTCGATCCCAACAACCTCGGGCTGGCGGACCTCCCTGTCTCTCGCCTCCTTTCAGGCGAAGATCCGGCGGCCCCCGACCGCCGCGTCGTCGCCGTCCCTGCCGCCTCCGGTGGGTGGCGTCAGTTGAGGGTCGAGCGCTCCCCACTGCAGATGGGGGGGCGAGCCTGCCTCCAGTTCCACTGCCGGCCGCTCGGGGCCAACGCCGATGAGGCCGGAGAGGCTGACGGGTCCCGCGGGGTTGCAGGCGTTTTCGACAGCGTGCTCGAAGCCATGCTCATCGTGGACCCCACAAGCCGCGAAGTCGTGCTCGCCAACGGGGCGGCCCGGCGTCTCTACGGCTATTCATCCGCGGAGTTCAGCAGACTTTCGACCGACGCCATCACAACCGATCCCCAGGGCTGTCGCCAGATCTGCGGCAACGTGGTCACAGACGGGGATCGCCCCGGAGAACTCCGGTACCACCGGCGCAAAGACGGCTCGATGATCGCGGTCGAGGCCAACTTCAGCACCATCAACTACGAGGGCCGAGTCTGCGTGCTCTGCTCCATGAGGCAGATCTCCGCCGCCGCGATGCGAGGATGGCCCATCTTCACATCCGAGAACCTCGCCGAGGCGGAGAGGGGCCGCGCACCCGGCGCGCAGGTTGAAGCCAAGCCCTTCGACCGCCCGCTGCACGTGCTCGTCGTCGATGACGAACCGCTTGTGCGAGAGGTCACCCGCCGGATGTTGGAGGCCCGCGGCCATCGCACCACCGTCGCCGAAGACGGCGCCTCGGGCGTGGCGAAAGTCACCGAGGATCCCGGGATCGACGTTGTTGTGCTCGACGTTACCATGCCCGGCATGTCCGGCTCCGAAGCCATGAGCCTGATGCTCGAAGCCAAGCCCGGCCTTCGCATCGTCCTCTGCAGCGGGTACAGCAGCGAAACGGTCCCGTTCGACGACGGCAACCTCTCGGGGGCGCGTGCCCACGCGTTCGTTCAGAAACCCTTCACCATGGAGACGCTCCTCTCAGCGGTCGGCGGAGGCAGCGCCCACTCGCAGAGGACCTGATGGGACTGGCCGTCTTCATCCCTCACCAGTACCGTTCTCGCTATTCCCTGCTGGACGCGATGGCGGCGGAGATCGGGCGAGCATTCTCCGCGGCCGGCGCTGAGGTCAACCCCGTTCGCCCCGTCCGGGTTGGGGAGCCCACGCTCCATCTGTTCTTCAACGTCCCGCAGAACATCGAGCAGCTCCTCGCGTGGGCGCAGCCCCAGCGTCCCAACGCCGCGCTCCTCCAGTTTTTCGTCGATCACCCGGTCGGCCTGCCCGTGGAGTTCGTCGAGCGCATGTGCGCGATTCCTTCGTACCGGCTCGCAACCCCGTGCTTCGACGAACGCGCGATGCTCGCCGCGCGTTGGCCGATGCTGCGCAGCTTCACGTGCGGGCACGGTGTCCCGCGCGAGGCGCTCTGTGCACCCGAATCCATCAAGGCGCCGCGCCGACGCGAAATCATGATCGCCGGGACCATCGCCGCCCCGGCGGAACTCGCCGCGCTCCGCCAACAACTCCCGGAAGTGCTCCACTCCCCGTGTGACGCGGCGTCCGAGTTGCTCGCCCGACGCTCGGCGATCTCGTTCGTTCAAGCGCTCGACCTCTGCCTGCCCGCGACGCTCTTCGCCAGCGATCGCTGGCGGCTGCTCCAGGCGTGCTCTCGCTATGTAGTCGCGAAGGCCAACCGCGATCGCCGTCTCGCCATGCTCGAGTCGCTCAACGGCCTGCCTGTCCGCGTCTTCGGTCCGGAAGTCTGGCGCGAGCACTGCAGGGACACGCTCGTCTACGGCGGTGAGATCGAGTACGCACGCCTCGCCGCGGCGATGGCGGAGTTCGCGGTCGTCCTCGCCTGGAACCCAACCCAGTTCACCCTCGGCCACAGCGAGCGGGTACTCATGGGCATGGCCGCCGGTGCAGCGACGCTCACGGACGATCGCCCTTCCGTGCACGCCCAGCTCGGCCCCGCCGTCGAGACCTACGACCCGAGACAACCGGAGTCGCTCGCCGAGCTGGCGCGGAGGTTGATCTCCGATCCCGAGGCATCTGCCGAACTCGGTGCCGCGGGCAGGGCTGAGGTCGAACGTGCCCACCTGTGGGAGCACCGGGTTGCGCTCATCGGGCGGGTGGTGGCCGATGTGCTGGGTCAGTCCATCGCGTCCTCGGTCCCCGGCCCGTTAGCACCGCAACTCACGCAATGAAAAACCCCGCTCGGAGCGGGGTCATCACAATCAGTTTGGACTTTGGCCGATTGCTCAGCCGTTGATCGCGGTGATCTTCACCTTCGTGTACCGCTGGCGGTGACCCGTCTTCCGCTGCCAGGCCTTCTTCTCGCGGAACTTCTGGATGTACAGCTTCTCGCCCTGGAAGTTGGGGTCCAGGACCTCGCCGACCACCGTGGCACCGGCGACGTAGGGCGCGCCGATCTTGGCGGTACCGCCGACGGTTCCGACCACGAGCACCTTGTCGAAGCTCACGGACTTGCCGGCCTCGGTTTCGCCGTCGTTCAGAAGGTCAACGAGAATCTCGTCGCCCTGGTGAACCATCCGCTGACTGCCCGAATCTTCGATGATCGCGTACATGAGAAACTCCGCCGCACTACCGAACCGCCCCGCGACGAGCGCAGACGGATGAATGCGAAACATGCCGACCCACTCCGGGCCGGGTGGAGATGGTAGCGCGTACCCGCCGGTGTTCAACCCCCTTGCAGCGATCGGTCGGCAACACCGGTGCACGGTACGAGCCCCAGGCCAACAGGGTCGAGAAACACAGCTTTCCGGCAGGCCCTTCGCGGCCTCGGTCGCTCTCGATCGATTGAAGAAGCCCGTCAGAGGAAGGAAAAAAGTTGGTGTGTGAACGGAACAGGTTTGGGCTGCGGGGCGGACCCTTGAGGCCACGCCGGTGGGCCGCGGACCCTCGATCTCAGAGCTCACAGCCTCCCGAGCGTGAGGCCGCGCAACCTCCATCTCCTCGGAGCCCCGCCCGCTTTCCGGCGCAGCCCTCAACCTACTGGATGGAACGCTTCAAACCCATCGCGCGGTCGTGCACCCGCGACAGCGCCAGCACCGCGACGGTCGCGCCGATGACGCACAGGGCCATGTCCTTCTGCG
>JBMOHX010000202.1:0-7074 GCA_049317625.1 Phycisphaerales bacterium | reverse complement strand
ACAAACGTCATCGGTGAAGAGCCCGCCACAACCGCCGTGAGCGACGTGCCGCCCGGGCAGATCGAAGCCGTCGCCGGAAGCACGTACGCAATCGGGCAGCAGTCGCCGGTCGCACAGATGCCGCGGACGATCACGTTGTCGTAGTTGTGAGAAACGCTCCGGAAGTCGTACAGCGCCACGCGCCCCGAAGGATGCTGCGAGTTGGTGTACGACGTCACGAGAGTGCCGTTGATCGACGCGGTGTACTGGTCGCCGATCGCCGTGACGCGCACGAAGAGATTCTGTCCCACGCTGAACGCGTTCGCCTGGTTGATCACCGCGCCCGCGTTGCCGTTCACCACATGGTGCCAGTAGACAAGGCCTCGCGCGAACACCAGCAGAACCCCGTTCGCGCCCGCCGCGTCCGTCCGCAACCAGATGCCGCCGTCGTCGGTCGCCCTGATGTTCAGCTCGATCTCCGTGTGCGTCAGGGCGTACGGCACCGACGAGAACGTGATCGGGTTGTTGTTCGGCGCCGAAGCCCCGTACGCGCCGTTCGTCACGACCCAGCTGCCACGCTCGTTGCCCCAGAGCAGCGCCGTCCGCGCGGGGTTGTTGAAATCATCGACGAACACGGCGCTCTGCGCGTGCGCGGCGGCAGAAACAGCAGCAGTCAGCAGCAAGGCGCGAACAAACATCGTGATGCTCCCTGGCAATCAGCGCCCGATGAGGACGCACAGTCTCCGGGTGGAGAATACCCCATGGAACCGAGCGTTGCGACGCCGAACTTCGCCCGAATGCGAACTTTCGCCAGCCGATAACCGAAGGCTCAGCAGCCGCTATCCCACTCCCCGAAGAAGCCGATCACATCGTCGCCGTCCACGCTGCCGTCGCGGTTGAAGTCCGCGGCACTCTCGCCCGCGTCCCAGCTCGCGAAGAAGCCGATCACGTCATCGCCGTCGACACTGCCGTCGCGGTTGAAATCGGATGGACACACCGCGACGAGCACCACGGTCGTGGGCGTGTACTCCACCCCCCAACCCAACGGCAGATCGAGCACGTCGAACTCGCCGCTGATCGAGCCGGCGGTCAGAATGATGAACTCCTCGCGTCCCGCGGGAAGGTAACCGGGCGCGCGCTGGTAGAAGAGGGTGCCTCCCAGCCGCGCGGTCCCGGTCACGGCCAACCGATCGAACCCGCTCGACGAACCGACCTGACCGCGGAGCTTGCCGCCGAGCAGCGCGCCGCTGGTCAACTGCGAGTAACTGCCGTTGATCGTCAGCAACCCGTGCGGGCGCACCACCGACTGTCCACCCTCGTCGAGGTTGAACACCGCCGAAGCCCGCACGGTGCCCGAGCCGTTGAGCTCCTCGCGCAGGCGGATCGCACGCAGCGTGCCCGCGCTGTTCCTGCACTCGAGCGTGCCCGCGTTCATCGTCGTAATACCAACAGACGCGGTGTCGGCCGACCGCAGCGTCACCGCGTTGACACCGCAGATCAGCAGCCCCCGATGGTCAACCCCGCTCGGCGCCGCGCCGTCACCGAGCGAGAGCGTGCCGAGCGCGGTGATCGTCGAACCGGGCTGACCAACCACCTTGCACGCCACCGTTCCCGCTGCGTTCAGCACACCCGTGGGCAACAGCTCCATCTGCGTGCCGTTGATGGTCCCCGTCTGGCTGGTGATCGTCGAGGCCACCGTGAATCCGGTTCCGAAGCATGAAATGGTGCCCAAGTTTGTGAGTTGGGCGGTCAGCAAGCCGCCCGCGTTGAACACACTCGATGCGCTCACCGAGCCGGTCCGGTTCGACGCGATGGAACCGGTGGGCTGCAGCGTGGAGTTCCCGAGGTTCCAGTTCGAGAGCGCTTGGATGTCGAGTTCGCCCTGAATGTCGAGCGTCCCGACGTTGACCAGCGGACTGCCCGCGGTCGCGACGATGTCGAGGTCGCCGATCACGCACGCGACCGCAGGCGAGCTCAGGCGAACCACCCCCTCGACACGCCCCGCCATCTGGTGCGAAGCTCCGCCGATCAGATTGACCGAGGGCGAGCGAACTGTGCCACCGGTGACCGCCAGGGTTCCAGCCACGTTGAGATCAGACAGCGTGTGCAACAGACCGCCAATCCTGACTTCCAGGCGGGACACGGGTCTCTCAGCGGTCACAACGTCCGTGTGCACCTCACCCCCGCTGCCGACCACCATCGAGCAGGTCCCCCCACTCACGCCGCTGCCGAGAGTCAGGAAGGGCACGTCCAGCAGGGCCCCCGCGCCCAACACCGTCACCGCGCCGCTCCCGCCAGTCCCCGTCCCGACAAAGCAGTTGGTGACGTTCCCGATCCCGCCCGCCTCAACCGAGAGACCGCCCGCGCCCTGAAACCCAACGAACAGCGAGTTGCACGCCAGCGAGCCGCCACCGAGCAACCGAATCACACCGCCGCCACCGACCGAGTTGCCCAGTCGAATCTCGCCCGTCGGCACAGAAATCACGGCGCCGGCCGAGCTCTCCACCGTCATCGGCGTGGTGTCGCCAACCCGCAGCGCGATGCCGGCGCCGGGTGCCGCGGCATCGAGGCGCGCGTTCGCCCCCTCCAGATCCACCGTGCCCGTGCCCTGGATGGAGAAGACCGTCCCCGCGCTCGCGAGGTAATCACCCCGCACCCGCAGCCGCCCGCCCTGGTACTGCGTGACGTTGTTGCGGTCCACGAAGTCAACGGTGTCGAGCGTCGCACCGGTTTGGATCCGAAGCGTCGGCACCGGGCCGCCATCGGGGTCACCGACCGTCGTCGTTCCGCTGATCAGCACAGTCGCCGGCGACGAGATCGTGAGCGACCCGGCTCCCGCCGCCGCGCCGGCAAACGAGTTCGCGCCGACATCCAGCTGCCCCGCCTCCACGCGGCTTATCGCCGTCGCCGTACCGAAACTCACCTGTCCGGCAACCGTCGCGGTACCCACACTCCCCACGCTCTGCCCGATCACCAGCCTCCCCGCCATGTCGATCCGCCCGCCCTGCGTCACCGTCAACGTCCCCTGCCCGAAGTTCCCGACGAGCAGGTCAGAGTTGGGACCCGTACCAATCACGTCACCGCCGTTGGCAAAGTCGCCGAAGATGTTGCTCCCCGCCGAGCCGCTCACCGTGAGTGTCCCAACACTCCCAGCGAACATGCCCACCAGGACATCGTCCTGAACCCGAACATTGCCGTCACCGACTTCGAGCGTTCCAGTCCCGCGCGACCCGACAATCACGTCCCCTGTGGGGGACACAAGGTCCAGGAACGAGGACGAAAGAAACGCCGCATCGAGCGTGATCGTGCCCGTAGATCCCGCGTCTCTGCCGACGATCACACTCCCGCCCACGCTGAAAATCCCAAGCGCCCGCATCCTCCCCGAGTTCCCGCTCAGTTGGCCGACCTCGAGGTTCGAGCCAAGTGCCACGTTGATCCCAGCCCCGGAGCCCGGCCAACGCACGTCGCCAGAACGGACCGAAATGTTCCTTATCGCGCCGACGTCAACCGTCAGCGGCAGTACCGCGGCAGTCGCGAACACCAAGTCGTCATTGGCGGTCGGAGCCTGCGCGGGATTCCAACTCGCCGGATTCGACAGCACCCCACCCCCCGGCAGGTTCCATGTGAGGATCGCGCCCGAAGCCGCGAGAGTCGAGCCGCTGATCGCCGCCAGTGCCGCCGTCTTGGTCCACGCACGCATGGTCTGATGCCTCCGTAAGCGCCCGCAAAGATGCGGGACTCACGAACGGCGAGCCAGTGCCCGGCGAGGGGCCACGCGTGTCAGAGTTTTTCAATCGGCGACCACTGCCCTCAGCAGCCCGCGTCCCATCGCCCAAAGAAGAAGATCACGTCGTCCCCGTCAACCCCACCGTCACCACTCAGGTCCGCCGCGATCAGGCCCGCGTCCCAGTCGGAGAAGAACGCGATCACGTCGTCGCCGTCGATCGACCCGTCGTGCGTGTAGTCACCCGGGCACACCGGCGGACACCCGTACAGCCCGCAGAAGAAGGTCACCTGCGCCACGTCCGACCCCGACTCTCCCCCCGCCGCGGCGGGATCGGCCACGAACCACTGTGCATAAAGCACCTGCCCGGCGCTCACGATCCCGTTCGTCAGCGGCCAGTGCACAGTGGCAGTGCCCGCCGAGTTCGCGTTCACCGCGACGAGGAACCGGTCCGGTGAGATGAGGCCGTTCACGGGCGGGTTCGCCGAGAGGCCCAGCCGCGCCGACGCACCCGCGGGCACGCCGTCAACCCCGAACCTGAACTCCTCGCTTCCCACCATCGGCGGATCCACCGCGATCATCACCGGCACGCCGCTACTCCCCGCGGTTCCGCCGCCGAGGAGGACGGGCATGTTGGCCGCGCGGTCCGCGACGAGCGTCGGGCGATCAAACGGGAAGGTCTCATCCCGCACGCGCGGATCGGTGAGCGCGTTCGTGAGAAAGGCGACGATGTCCGCCTGCTGCTGCGAGGGAAGCGCGATCTGCGCGATGATCGGGTCGCGGTTGTCCGTGAACCCCGCCGGCGCGCCTGGTGCCCTCGCATAAAACCCGACCACGTCCGTCAGCGACGTGAACATCCCGTTGTGCATGAACCGCTGCTTCAGCCCCACGTTGCGCAGCCCCGGCACCTTGAACTTGCCGCGGTCGGCGATCAGCCCGGTGATGGTCTGTCGCCCGGGATCCTCCGCAGGCGGCCGCAGGCCGATGTTCCGAAACGTCGTATCCGTAAACGTGCCGACCGTAAAGCTGTGACACACGCTGCAGCGCCCCGCCGCGGAGGTGAAGGCCGTCTGGCCTCGGAGCTCCGCGTCACCGAGCGCGGTGAGCTCGCCCGCGCGGTACCGGTCGATCGGCGCCTGATCCGAGATGAGCGTGCGCTCGTACGTCGCGATCGCCATCGCGATCCGTGCGGGAGTGATCTGCGGGTCACCAAACGCGGCCTGAAACATGTCCGGATACGAAGGCCGCGAGGCGAGCGCGACACTCACATCCGGCGGCAGATTGGTCGCGAGGTCCAGCGGGTTCACCCGCGCGAGCTTGGTGGTGATCGAGCTCCAGTCGATCCCGGTATGGCCCATCTCCACATCGCTCAGCGGCGGCTGCACGGTCTGACTCTCGAGCGCGCCAAAGTTCGGAATGAGCACCACATTCGTGATAGGGTCGCGGAACTGCGCAGTGGCCCGCCCATCCCAGAACAACTCCGGCACCAGCGCCGCGTTGATCACCGAGTTCGCCGAGCGCCCCGTGATCTGCCGCGTCACCCCGAAGACGCCATCTCGCTGAAAGTCCCGCGCTGCATCCGCCTTCAGCACGCCGAACGATCCCAACACGTCGTCGCTCGTGTTGAGCAAGAGGTCATTCCCGGGACTGCGAGCCAGCCGCGGATCCCCGCCACCCTGCGACGGCACATGGCACGTCCCGCAGCTCACGGTGTTATGCGACGACAGTTGCTCGTCCCAGAACAGCACCTTTCCCAGCACGCGCTTGGATTCACTGAAGGGATTGGCAGGCGGGAACACAACCGGAGGAAGCGCCGCCCACGCCAGCACGCCGCACACCGTGGTCGCGGCACACGCCGCGGCGACCCCGGGCTTGGTGACCAGACCAGAGCGGAGCGGATGCAGGCGGGCTTCGTTGGGCATGGCGGCGGTCCGAAATCAAAACCCGGGTTCCCAAGCCAGCGCGGCACAACGCGCACTGGGGGCCCGAGACCCCATTATGTCACACAATCGGCGGAAAGTCGCGTGTATTCGAGCGGGGCCGAACGCCGTGATCCCAGACCCCGGTGATCGGACCGGGCTTTGGCGCCCGCCGGCGAGGCGGCCCCGCAGGCCGCACGCAATGCCAAAGCACATCCGGCCGTACCCTCCCACCGTCCGCGAACGCGTCCAGGCCAGCAGGGTTCGATGCGCGGGCGATCGGGCCCACAGAAAGGAATCCAGCATCATGAAGATGTCCAAGTCGAGACTCGCGGGCTGGGTTCTCAGCGGGTTGCTCGCCGCGTTCCTCATCGTGGGAAGTGGTGTTCCAAAGTTCATCGAGTGGGAAGGCAAAGAGGAGATGATGGGCAAGTTGGGCTGGACGACCCAACGCATCTTCTACGTCGGTATCGCCGAGGTCTCCATCGCGGTCCTGTTCCTCATCCCGCGCACGTCGTTCATCGGGGCGATCCTGCTCGCGGCGTATCTCGGGGGCGCTACGGCAACCCACGTCCGAGTCGGCGACCCGTTCGTGATGCCGGTGGTGATGGGCGTGCTCGGGTGGGTAGCCTTGGGGCTCCGAGACCCGCGCGTCTTCGCGCTCGCGTTTGGTGTGGGTACTCGGTGACCGCGAGTGAGCAGCGCGGAGAGGAACTCAGGCGAGGCCGAATCGCACGGAGGGCAAATCGTCCCGCTCACTTGATCCAACGTCCGAAGGTGCGCCCGCTCGCGACGCCATATCCTCTCCAGGCATCGGGGGAGCGCACCACCGAGTGGCCAAGCGAAGCCCTCAAACCGCTGCACTTGCAGCGGGTCCTGACAACGCAAGCTCAGCCCCACAGCGGCGTCCCAAACAACCCAGACATTCAGAGCAGGAGCGTGCAGCGATGTCGGTACTCGCGATGATTGAGGCAGCGCTCGGATGCTGCGAACGACCAACGCTCACCACCACGCGGAACCTCGCCTTCGGAAGGCACGGGACGTGCTCGCTGAGACGCTGCGAGGGTTGCGGACAGCACTGGATGTACCGGTGCGACGAGTTCGACGACTTCGTTGGCCCAACAGCTGTCGTGATCTGGTATCTGGCCCTCGGGAGCAGCGAGGCCGAAGCCGTAGAACGAGCCGCGAACGCTCAACAGGAAGCAACCCTGCCGCGTCGCGAGACACACCGGTTTCTGTACTACGAAGGTGAGCTCGTGTTCAAACGAGACACGGCCGAGGAACTGCCGGAGCGAACGTGGTGAGAACGGGAAGCCTGCCGCGGGGCGAGCTCGTCACCAACGGCGACTCAGATCGTTCATGGGCCCCATACAGCCGGGCGAGAACGGGGCGATCGGGAATGGGCAGTCCCGGACAGGCGACCTCCGCGGTTTCTGCCTGGAAATCGTGGAC
>JBMOHX010000201.1:0-7077 GCA_049317625.1 Phycisphaerales bacterium | reverse complement strand
CATCGATGTCGAGCATCCCGCCTCCGGCGCACGCTCCGTCGATGTACGCGCCGATCGCGGTGGCTTCGGGGTGTGATACACCCCCGACGTTTGCCGCGACATCGCCGGGGCTGAGCGTCTGGCCGTCGGGGGTGAAGCTGGAGGCGAACACGCGCGCGAGGCGCTCGCAGGCGGCGGGGTCGGCGGGGCCGACGCGGCGGAGCTCGAGGCCAGGGACCTGCGCGCTTGGTGCGGGAAGGGTGGCGTGAGCGTCGAGCACCAGGACGCTGACGAGCCACTTGAGCCGGAAACCGGCGTCACCGAACCGCTTGAAACTCTCGTCGTCCACACGATCGGCGACTTCGACGCGGGCGGGGACACCGGCGGCGTCGTACCACTCGACCAACTGCTGGATGTCGTCGGCCGCGATCGGCGCTCGCAGGCCCATGCCGCACGCGACATTCAGCCAGCCGCAGCCGGGGCACCGGCAAGCGACGCCGCCGGCGAGTTCGAGCGTCGCCTCGGCGAGTCGGAGGGCCCGCTTGAGGCGGAGGCGCTCGCAGCGCTCGAGTACCGCGAGGGTGAGCACGTCTTCAGATTGCCGGGTTGGGTTCATCACACTTCCTTGGGTCGGACGAAGGATAGTGGATTTGCTGGGGCTGGATCCGCCGCCGCGTCATCGCCGATGTCGATGAATCCTGGACCACGCCCGCAACTCTCCCCCGCGCGCTGCGACAACTCCAAGAGGCTCGCGCGAAAGCGAGCCGCAGGCTTTCACATTGGAGGGCATCATGAACACGCTCGCGGGCTATGGGTTCAACACGAACACCCAGGCCAATCGTTTCCAGAACAACACCAACTTCGGGACGCTCGGGGGTGGGTACGCACGTCCCGCCACGGCGCTCTCGCAAGGCCCCGCGCACCAGGCGTTGCTCGCCCAGAACGCGCCGGAGGAATCCAACCCCTGGAACACCGCCGCGGAGTGGATCGGCCGCGGAGCTTCGGGGCTGGAACTGCTCAGCGGCCACCGGATCCAGCAGGCCACCACCGTGCTCACCCAGGTCGGTTCCACAGCGGAGGAGGTGTTCCACGCGGCGGGGGACATCAACCTGCTCGAGGGAAGCAAGTCGCTCTTCAATCGCATCGGACTGGCGGCGGACGTCGCCCAGCTCGTCACGGACGAGAGCACCTTCGGCGCGGCGGTCGAACTCGCGGGCGAGAAGTTCGGACAGGCCGTCTTCGGTCTGTTGGGCCCCGCGGCCGCCGCGGTCGGCGGGGAGTTGAGCGGCAAGATGTACCGGCAGGCGGTGACGCAGGACATTCCCGCGCTGTACGAGGCCGGGAAGGGGATCGCGGCCGAGGCCTCGAACGTGACCGAGATCATCGGCGAGGGCTGGGGCAACACCACCGCCGAGCGCCTGGACTACATCGCGCACACGGGCGACGTGATCCGCAACGTCGCCGCTGAAGGCCCCTGGTACCGTCAGGTGCTGGGAGAGGGCCTGGCGACCGGTGTCGAGACGGCAGGGACCGTTGCGGCTCTGGGAACTGGCGCGGTGGAGTGGGCCGGCGAGAGACTGGGCTGGTAACGGGCCACCCTGCGAATCGACCACGACCGGCCGACAGAGTTCGGCCGGTCTTTCGTTCCACGGATGGTCAACCCGGAGTCGCACGCTAGGAGCGCGCGGATCCGGCCCCCCTAAACTCCTCCGAGGTTGAAGCCGAGCGCCCGGGCCGGGCTTGGTCGCACCAACTCTGGAGTCCTCCGATGCGCCTCGCAGTGCTTGCCTCGCTGATGCTGCAACTCGCCGGCGCGACCGCGAACGGCGCCGACATCGAAGTCGCGATCGGGCACACGTTCGATGGACGACCGCTCGCGATGGACGACGTGAGCTTGCGCACTCGGGCGGGGAACATCGTTTCCGTGTCGAGGCTCGACTACCTCCTCTCGGAGATCCGCCTCGTCGGGTGCGACGGCGCGACCGTCCCGGTCGGACGCGAGGCGGAGTTCATCAGCCTCGGCACCAACCGGACCGGATTCACGATCGGTGATGTACCGAACGGGGACTACACCTCGCTGCGTTTCCGCGTGGGGCTTCCCAAGGAACTCAATCACGCGGATCCCGCGCGGTTCGGCCCGAGCGACCCGCTTCATCCGGTGTTGAATGGTCTGCACTGGGGATGGCAAGGCGGGTACGTTTTCGCGGCGATCGAGGGCCGCTACGAGCTGCCCGGCACGGCCCTGGGCGGGTACTCATTCCATGTGGGAACAGACGAGCTCGAGGTGCTCGTGCGGATCGATGGCGCGTTCCGGATCACCGACGGCACGCGGATGGAACTCGAGTTCGATGTCGCGGGCATGTTCCCCGAGGGCGCTCGCATCTCTCCCGATGACGGGAGCGACTCCACGCACTCGGCGCCGGGAGATGAGCTCGCGCGGAAGCTCGCGGCCAACCTGGGCCGCGCGTTCTCGCTCCGCTCGGTGGGCGTGCGAACGGGGGGCGCGGAGGCCCCTGTCACAGTGCTTCAGCCCCCTCCGGCGGGCACGACTCCTTACGAACTCCCGGTGCCGGCGCGATTCCCCGCACCCTTTCTTCCTTCGGACAACCCGCTGACGCGCGAGGGCATCGAGCTCGGTCGCCGGCTCTTCTTCGATGGCTCGCTCTCGGGCGATGGCACGCAGTCCTGCGCCGGTTGTCACCAGCCCAGCGCGGCCTTCGCCGACCCCGGCCGGGCCCTCAGCCTGGGAATCACCGGCGAGGCCGGGACGCGGAACACGATGCCGCTGTTCAACCTCGCGTGGAACCGATCGTTCACGTGGGACGGCAAGCGCTCGCGGATCCGCGACCAGGCGCTCGCGCCCATCCAGAACGAGCGCGAGATGAACCAGTCTCTCCCGGAGGCGGTGGAGAAGATCACCCGCGCGGAAGGCTACGAACAGGCCTTCCGCGTCGCGTTCGGGAGCCCGGGAGTCACGGCCGAGCGCATCGGCCTCGCGATCGAGCAGTACCTGCTCACACTGGTTTCGGCGACCAGCAAGTACGACCGCGTCCGCCGCGGCGAGGAGCAGTTTTCGGCGGACGAGCAGCGCGGCATGGACCTCTTCGTCACGGAGTTTGACCCGGCCCGCGGGAAGCGCGGCGCGGATTGCTTCCACTGCCACGGCGGCGAGTTGTTCAGCGACTACCGGCTCCGCAACAACGGCCTGGACTCGGCGTTTACCGACCGCGGTCGGGCGGAGGTCACGGGCCGCGATCGGGACGTCGGACGGTTCAAGACCCCATCGCTCAGGAACGTCGAAGTGACCGGCCCGTACATGCACGACGGCCGTTTCGCGACCCTCGACGAAGCGATCGCGCACTACGCCGGCAGAGTTCGGCGCACACCCACGCTCGACGCGAACCTCGCGAAGCACAAGGGTCGCGGGGTCGAGCTCTCGGAGGAGGACCGACGGGCGCTCAAGGCGTTTCTGTTGACGCTGACGGACGAAGAGCTTCGCGCGGAAGCGCCGAAGTGAAGATGTCTGGCGAATCGCCGTGGAGCACCGGCGTCTGGCATCAAAGGGTCGCGGCGGGCTCGTGAAGCGCGTCCGCGCCGCAACTCTCAGGAACTCCCCGTCGGCGGCGACCGCGCTCCGCGAGTTTCCGGACTCGCGCGGCGACGCTCGCACGTTTTTGCGACAACCCGCTCTGTTTTCCGTCCCGCACCGGACTCCGGGTTGCGTCCGCGCGGTACCCTGCTCCTCCGAGACCCTCGGGCCGGAGAGTTTCCGCCGCGGGGCAAGGTCTGACAGGAGAGAGATATGAAGACTCGTGCTTGCATCGCCCTGGCCCTCTGCGCCGGGGTCGCCTCGTCCGCTTCGGCGGTGACGGTTTTCCGGAGCATCCAGGACAACGGCTACTTCACGCCGTTCAACGCCTCGACGCCGTCGGCGGTGCGCTACGCCGACAGCGGCTGGTTCGGCTTCGGCGGTGATGCCCCCGTTGGTCTTGAAAGCATCACCCTGGGAATGGCTCTCGGCGGCAGCTCGCGCGGGGGCTCGACCGACCTGCTGTTCACGTTCAACGACGGCGACCCCGCGCACATCGACTTCGGTTCGGGCGCGCAGCTCTATTCGACGACCGTGCGCATCAACTTGCCCGATACTTCCGAGTTGGGTGGCCCGTCGTTCTTCAACGTCAGCATCCCGCTCCCGGGCGTGACGACCGCCGGTGGATTCAACAACGTCGGCTGGTCGGTGGGCGTGAGCAACTTCGACAGCGACGGCAGCTTGGGGTTCCAGTGCGCGTCGGCCTTCGGCCAGCCGGTGGGCTTCTACACCAACAACGCGGCGTTCTTCAACGGCGCATCGTGGAGCCAGTTCTCATTCGGCGGCGGTGCCTACGGCGTCGCGAACTTCGTCGCGGAGATCACCTCGGTGCCCGCGCCGGCCGCGGCGTTCCCGCTGGTCGCGATCGCTTTCGCGGGGCGTCGGCGTCGAGCCTGAGGCTCGCGAGTAGCCAAACGCATTCGCGCCCGCTGGCTCTCCGGCCATCGGGCGTTTTTTATGGAGCGGCGGTACCGGGCCGCGCACCCTCGTCAGTCGAGGGGGGCCCGACGCGGTCAGAAGAAGAGTGAGTAGGTGGCGATGGCGTAGGCGGGGACGAGGCGCCCCATCGAGTCGAAGACTTCGCCCGCGCGCGTTCGCAGCACGTACGCGCCGTTGTCGGCGCTGTTCCACGTTCCGCCGGGCGCTCCCAGCCGGTAGGTCACGGTGTACGTGTTCGTTGATGCGTTGTACACGCGCGAGACCAGCGAGCTGATGGCGGTGAAGCCCGCCGGGCCCGAGAGTTCCAGGTCGTCCCCGTCACCGATCGAGGCCCAGCTCATCAGGGTCGAGCCGATGCCGCGGTAGGTGACGGCGACGAGCATGTCCGGACGGCCAGCCGCCACGTCCGTGGCGATGACGTTGACGCTCGGGGAAACGAAGTAGAGCCCGTAGGTGCGAAGGTTGATCACCGGCACCGGGTAACCCTGATTGTCGATGACCTGGTTCACGCGCGTTCGCGCCGTGTACGACCCGCTGTCGGTGTGGTCCCAGGCCCCGCCTCTCGCGGGGAACCGGTAGGTGGCCACCAGTTGGCCTGGCACTGGGATATTCCGCGACCGCAGGAGCCCGGACTCGAGATACCCCGACGGCCCGACGAGTTCGACGTCGCCATCGCCGATCGAGCCCCATGAGATGCCCGCGGGCGACCCCGCGAAATCTGTGTAGCGGACCGTGAGGTCGAAGAACGTGCCACCGTCGGTGACAACCTCGCTGACTCGCTCGGCGGTCGGGTTGTTGAACCAGAGGTTGTACACGGTGAGCCGCTGCGTCGCGATCGGGTATCCCATCGCGTCCCAGACCTGCGCAGGTTGCACCCAGAGCTCGTACGCGCCGTTGTCCGGCGAATCCCACGCCCCGCCGGGCGCGGTGAAGGTGTATGTCGCCGAGATCGTCGTGCTCGGGTTGATGACCCTCGAGGTGAGCACCGCGGGGATGATGAGCCCGTTCGGACCGCGCAGCTCGACGTCCGCGTTGTCCATGGAGCCCCAGCTCATCGCGATGTTGTCCGTGTAGCGGACCGTCGCGACGAGCTGGTTCGCGTTGAGAACCGTTCCGCTGAGAGACACCACCGGGTTTTGAAAGAAGAGGTTGAACGTCTGGAGCGGCTGCGCGGCGAGGAATCCTTGCCCGCCGGCGAACGCCACTTGGTCGGCCACGAGTCTCAGCGCGTACGCACCGTTGTCCGGGTAATCCCAGAAGCCACCGGGCGCGGCGAAGGTGTAGGTAGATGTGAGGGAACGGTCCGCTGGATTCGGCGTCACCACACCCAGCGTGCCGACGATCACGCCGCCCGTTGGTGACGTGAGCGTGACATCACCATTCGAAAGACTCGAGCTGTCGAGGTTCGACACAGTACCGTCGACCTGGTAACGGATCGAGACCGTGAACACGGTCGCGGCCCCGGCGGGCGACACCGAGGTTCCCACAACCTGCACCGCGATCGTGCGGTCGATGACCGTGAACGTCGTGGACGATGCGCCCCCCGCGATCCCCGCGGGCGTAAGCGGGAGCGCGAAGATGCGCGTCAGTCCCGCCGGCGCATCCGCGGCGAGCACCTGATTGAACACCGCTCCCGACGCCGTCGCGGGCACCGTCGCAAGCGCGATGTCCCCGTTGTCCAGCACGCCGTTCCCGTTGTCGCGGATGAACTGCACGCGCGATCCCGCCGCCGCGGGCGCGCCGAACGCCACCGTCAACACCAGCGGCTGACCTCGCGCGTAGGCGTCGTCCGAAGGGACGACGGACTGGATCGTCGGCGGAACGATGCCGATCGGATTGAGCGAGTCCACGACGTCGATGAAGTCGGTGCCAACCACGAACAACTCCGGCGCAGGGTCCGTGTCGCGCTGGCCGAAGACCGCCGCCAATCGCGCGGCCGTAATCCGCCTGTAGTCCTCTGGGGCGATGAACGCGCCGGTGCCGCTGCCGCGGAGCAGACGGTTTTTCGTCTGTAACCCCAGGAGATCGGCCCGGCCGTCGGCGTCGAGATCGCCGACGACATACGACCCGAAGAAGTTCACGTCGGTGCCCAACGTCGAAAGCACGGTCGCGCCGAACGAGAGCGCGCCCACGGGCGACGTGTTCACCACGCCGAGCACGATGTTCGATTGGAAGTTGCCGAGCACCAGGTCGGGGACCGCGTCCGCGTTGAGGTCCACCACGTCGATCCGCTGCACTCCGGCCGAGTTGGAGAGCGCAACCCCCGCGGCAAAGCTCGTGAACCCCGCGCCGGTCGCGTTCCGAAGCACGTACGTTCCCGCGTTGGTCGCGAGCACCAGGTCGGGGAACGCCCCACGCGCGAACCGCCCCAGCTCCATCGCGGCGATCCCGCCCACGGTCGCCGAAGAGATGACCGGCGCGGAGTCGAAACCGCCGGTGTTGTTTCGGAAGAAGGCTCGCAGTTGAGCGCTCTGGTTCGACTGCAGAACGATGTCGGTGCGGCCGTCCGCGTTGAGGTCGCCGACGACAAACGCGGCGATCGACTGGCCGGCACTCAAGACGAGCGAGCC
>JBMOHX010000200.1:0-7097 GCA_049317625.1 Phycisphaerales bacterium | reverse complement strand
GGCGAAGAGGGCGACTCCTGCCCCGAGGATCGCCGCGATCACCGCGAGGGCGTCCACGAACTCGCCGGGGTCGCGAGAGTGCCGAGTCTTGCACCGCCCGAATGTGGCACCACAGACGCACGCGCCGTCCTCCGAAGCGCTCGCCCGCTGGCCGCAGCGTGTGCAGACCGGCCCGGTACTCGGGATTCCCGCACGCGTCGGCCCGGCGTCGGCCGTCGCGGTCGGATGAGGAGATTCGGCGCCGCACTCGGGACAGAGAGTCAACGACACACCGCTGAGGTCGTACCCGCAGGTGCGACAGACCCGGGCTGTGATCGCGGCGTTCACGAGGACATTGTTGGCCGCGTCTCTCTCGCACTCGTTCACCGCTTTGGTTCTCCGATATCCTCGTTCCACAGATCGGGTCGGGCGGCGATGAACGACCGCATCATCTCGGTGCAGCGTGGATCTTTCATCGCCACAACCTCACAGCCCGACGCGAGCAGCCAGTCCTCCCGGCCCTGGAACGTCTGGCTCTCGCCGATGACGATTGTCGGGATCCGGTAGAGCACCGCGGTGCCCGAGCACATCGCGCAGGGGCTCAGTGTGCTCGCGAGGATCAGTTCGCCCCAGTCGCGGCGGCGCCCGGCGTTGCGGATGCAGACGGTTTCCGCGTGGGCCGTGGGGTCGCCCCGTTGCACCCGCTCGTTGTGGCCGAGAGAAACGACCACGCCCGCGCGCGTCACGAGCGCTGCGCCGATGGGGATTCCGCCTTCGCTCGACGACTTCCGGGCCTGTTCGATGGCCGCTTCCAACGCCAACTGGTGCACGTTCACGCCGTTTCTCCCTTTCGAGCCCTCGCGGCCCGGAATCCGCCCAGCAGGAGCAGGGCTTCCACCACGGCCCACGCCGCGGCGGCCGGGACCATCCACCACCCCATCGGATCGATCGACTCTGCGAAGCGAGCGATCGCGTCGGCCGCGTTCCCCTTCCAAACACTCTTGAGCAGCCCGAGCAGCGGGTGGGGACGGAGCATCGCGCGGGCGGCGGGGGTCTTGAGGAACTCGGCACCCGCGCGACCCTTGCGCGCGGCAGCGCGCACGAGGCGCTCGGCCGCGCCGACCTCTGCCGGTCCGGCCTTGGCGGCTCGCTTCAGCAGGTCGGCGCCGGCTTCACCGGTGATGTGCAAGGCGACCGCCGCGGAGGGCCCTCGCGATGTGAAGGCGGCGAGGGGCTTGAGGTCGCCGGGCTCGTCGGCGAAGCGGAGCCAGCGTGCCGCTGCGCCCGGTGAGCCGGCGTCGCTCAGTTTCTTGACGTCGGTCAAGACTGTCGCGAGCTCGTCCTGCTTGCCGGCCTTGATGAGATCCGTGAGGGACTTCGCGAGCTTGTTGCCGACGGTGCCACCCTTCTTCGCGGCCTTTACCACCGCCGGAACCCAGTCGATCTCGGGCGCGACCGTGGTCACGACGCCGGCGACGCTGAGGAGCACCACCAGCTCGTCGGCCTCACCGTCCATCACGTATCGCCCGCCCTGGATGACGAGGTCGCGAAGGTCGCCCACGACGAAGAAGTCCGCGACAATCGCTCCGACGAGGCTCTCCAGCGA
The DNA here is from genome assembly GCA_049317625.1 of Phycisphaerales bacterium. GTDB lineage: Bacteria > Planctomycetota > Phycisphaerae > Phycisphaerales > UBA1924 > JBEIUO01. Next base: position 5,512 of record JBMOHX010000200.1, on the reverse strand, counting down.
ATCGCCGCGGCCCAGGAGAGCACCCTTGCCCGCGTCGAGTGCGCGGCGTGTGAAGCTGGTGCGTTCCGCTTCGGTTGCGGCCCGCTCCCGATCGATCGCGCCGTGGTCCGCGTCTTCATCCTCCAGGCCCGCGCGGGCGATCAACTCGGCCTCACCGTACCTTCCGGCGGCGCGCAGGGTGGCGATCTCGCCGGCGTAGTCGAAGCCGGGGAGCGCGGCGAGCTGCAGCCGCCCGATCCGCGAGCTCGTGTCGGCCCCGAGCACCACCGCGACGAACACGGCGACACCGAGCCTCACCATGTTCCACTTGCGACGCCAAAGTGTGAGCGCGATTCGGATCACAAGTGCGCTCCCGGATCCTCGAATCGCACGAACACCGCGACGTCGTCGCCGACAAGCTTGCGTACCAGCTCCTCGATCCGCTCCCGCGTCAACTCGCACACGCGGTCGGCGTCTTCGGGTCGGAGCACCAGTTCGCGGGCGGCGGCGGGTAGGTCGCGGCGCGCCAGGCCGAGGAAATACTCCCCCGCACCGGTTCTCAGGCGCAGGCCCTCGGTGTCGACCTTCACGACCTCGCGCTCGCTGAAGACCTCGGTGGCCAGAAGGGCAGGTGCCGGGACCCGCACGACCATCAGCCCGCGCGGGCCCCCGGAGACGGACGAGTACCCCACGCGCACCGCCTCCGCGCCGGAGAGATCAACCCCGTACCGCAGCCTCACCGGAACCTCCACGGACGCCTTCACCAGCCCGCGCCAGTTCTCGTCTCCTCGCTCCACGCGCACTTTCGTGTCGATCTCCACCGTCACCAGCTTCATCGCGGCCACCGCGGAGGCGATCTCTGCCACCGGGCGGGGCGATTCCGCCAGCGCACCGAGCTGTGCCACGCCGACGCTCAACGCGCGGCGTTCGACGCCGCGCATGTAGAAGGCCAGCCCTGCGAAGACCGCGCCGCCGACCAGCAGGGCGGGAACAAACGACTGGCTGGCGGGCTCGCGCGGCAGGACGAATCTCCGTGAACAGTGGCGGTACCCGATATCGGTCCGTCCGGTCCCGACGCGACATTGTTGGGATCCCGATTCGCTGCCGACGCACCTTCGACGTCGGCTCGCAATAATCAACGCGTGGCCGCCGTATTCCTTGATCGCGACGACACCCTGATCGCGTGCACGGGCTTGCCCGCGCCGCCGGCTCCTGCCGCGCCGGGCGACCTGATCGATCCCGGGCTCGTCGAGTTGCTGCCCGGGGTGCTGGATTCCTGCCGCGCATTGCACGCCGCGGGCCACACGCTGGTGGTGGTTTCCAACCAAGGCACGGTGGCGAGGGGTGGCGGGACGATCCGCGCGGTTGAAGCGGTGAACGCCAGGGTTGCCGACCTTCTTCGGGACGAGCGAGGCCTGCCACTGATCGCGTGCTTTTACTTCTGCCCGTTCCATCCGCGCGGGAACCTGCCGGCGTTCACCCGCGAGCATCCGTGGCGCAAGCCGGGAGCGGGCATGCTGCTCGCCGCCGCGGCGGACTTTGGGCTCGACCTCCCCTCCGCGTGGCTGATCGGCGACGCGGAGCGTGACATCGAGTCCGGAGTCGCTGCGGGGCTGAGCCCCTCCCGCTGTCTCAGGGTGGACCCGTCTGTGTCGTTCGCCGCGGCAGCGAGCAGGATTCTGTGCGCATGAGCGGCACCACGCTTCGGCTGCGCGCACTTTCGGGATCGCCCCTGGACGAACCAGCGGTCCGCGAGCAGGTCGTCGCGAGCTTTCGATCGCTGGCCGCGGCGGCGGGCGTGCGGGTCTTGGCGGTCGAGACAACCGGGGCCCTGTTGGTGGTCACGATCGAAGCGGAGGCGATGACCGCGCTGGGCATCCTGACAGATCTGCGCCGCCAGACCAACGTCTGGTTTGAAGAACGATACAAAGACGGGCCGCTGTGGGGAACTCGGGCACCGCGCTCGTGAAGGTGAACTGGCCACCGCGATTCAGACGGCGCAGGCGTTCTCGACGGCGGCGCAGCGCCGGGCAGACTCGGAGAGAAGCTGGTTCACGAGGCGTCCGTTGGTTTCCGCTTCGGCCGGTGGCAACTGAGCGGCGTTGATGAGCACGTTCCACTTCGAAGCGCGGACGGCGGCGTCCGCGAGCACCGCGGCGATGCCGAGGTCGCTCCGAAGGAAGCGGTTCGACTTGCCGGCGAGTTCCTCGAAAGAGCGCAGAAGGTCCAGGGCTGCGGCGGCGACCGCCATCGGCGCCTGCACCGCCGCGCGGAGCGCGATCCCGTGCTCGGCAACGCGGCGCGGGTCGCTTTCTGGGAGCTTGGAGAGCTCGTTGAGCGCGGCGTAGGCCTGCGCGTCCTCGTCGGCGAGCGCGAGCAAGAGCCGGCGGGCCCGCGTGAGGCGCTGTTCCGCGGCGACGAGTGACTCGTGGTGCGCGGCGAGGTCTTTCTTGTTCACGGAGTAGGCGACCACCATACCGGCGAGCGCGGCGCTCAACGCCCCGACCGCGCTGGCCACGGCGCCTCCGCCGGGAGCGGGGGTCTTGGCGGCGACATTGCTGAGGAACTCTTCAAACGTTTGGTCTGAGAAGGACATGGATTGATGGTACCGTGCAGGCGTCACCGGCAAGGGGCCGGGGGCAATATCGATGGCGGGCAGGTTCGCCTCGATTGCCGCGCGACGTGGCTCGTGGTGCGGGGGGAGCGCGAGGGTCTCGCCGAGGTGCTCGGCGGGCTCGTCGATGAGGAATCCGGGCCCGTCTGTTGCGACCTCAAACAGCACTCCGGAGGGCGACTGGAAGTACACCGACTCGAGATAGGCACGATCGAGAATCGGTGAGACTTCGACGCGGGATTCTTCGAGGGCTTCGACCCAGCGCTCGAGGCTTGCGCGGTCCGCGGTCCGCATCGCGAGGTGGTGAAGACTCCCCGCGCCGATGACGCCCGCGTCCGCTGCTGCGCGTTCGACCATGATGTACCGGCCGGGCACGCGCTCCGGGACGGCGAGCATCACGCGGTCGGGGTTCTCGGCGATCACTTTCATCCCGCACACGTCCCGCAGCATCGCGATCGTGGGGAGCGGATCGGCTGCGCTGATGCTGACCGAGTACAAGCCTCTGATCGCGAGGGCCGCGCTGATGCCGTCCGGTGCCCAGCACGCGCGTTCGGCCGCGCGCGGGCACTCGATGAGGGTGAGCGGCGTGCCGTCGGGATCGGAGAAGTCCAGGAAGTTCTGTCCGTCGTCGTCGCCCTCGCGATCGATCGCGACGCCCAGCGCCGTCAGCCTCGTCTTCCATTCGGCCGCCGCGCCCTCGGGGATGGCGAAGGCGGCGGACCGCGCGGAGGTAAAGCCTGCGCGTCCGCGCGGTGCGTTGGGCCAGACAAAGAACGTGATCAGGGTGCCGGGCCTGCCCCGCTCGTCGCCGTAGCACAAGTGCGGGGTGCGCGGGTCGTCGAAGTTCACGGTTCGCTTGACGAGACGCAGCCCGAGGACGCTGGCGTAAAACCGGTGGTTGCGCTGAGGATCGGCCGTGATCCCGGTGACGTGGTGCAATCCGAGCGATCGGGCCATGGCGTCCTTCGTTGTGTCCGCCTCTCCACACCCGGGCGGGCCGTAGCGAGACTCTAGACAGACCCACTCACCTGGTCACCTAGCGGATTGTGATGGCGTTTATCTCGATGCGTCCCAGTTCCCAGCGCAACGCGGTGGTGAGGTCGGTCTGGCGGAACTGGAATCCCGCCTTTCGGAGCTTCATCGGGAGGACGCGGCAGCTCTCGAGCAACACGTCGGCGCGGTCGCTGAAGACCGCCCGCACCGCGAAGACGGGGATCCGCGCGAACGGCGAACGGCCGTGAGCGGCCGCCAGCCGCGAGGCGAACTCGTCCATCCGCACGGGCAACGGGGAGGTCACGTTGACAGGGCCGGAGAGGGTGGTGTCCGCGAGCGTGTGGAGGATTGCGCCGAGTGTGTCGTCGAGGGCCACCCAGCTCACCCACTGGGAGCCAGCGCCGGGGACGCCGCCGAGCCCGAGAGAGAAAAGGGGGTTGATCATGGCGAGCACGCCGCCCCGCGATGAAAGCACCGCACCGAATCTGAGTTGCACGACGCGGATCCCGGCCTGGCGCGCGGGCTCGGTCGCGGCTTCCCAGTCGCGCGCGACTTCGGCGCGGAAGCCGCTGCCGACACCGACTTCTTCGGTCACTTCTTGTTCGCCGCGCTCGCCGTAGTAGCTGATTCCAGAGGCGACCACCAGCACCTTTGGCGGGCGGGCCATGCCGGCGAGGGCTCGCGCGATGAGCTTTGTCCCGTCGACGCGGCTGCCGCGGATGCGGTCCTTTTTGTTCGGCGTCCATCGGTCGGTGGCGATGGGCTCACCGGCGAGGTGAACGACCGCGTCGACCCCTTCGAGCGCGGCGGTGTCGATCGCGCCGGGGTCGCCGCCTTCGGGGGAGCGCCACATGACCTCGGCGGGTCCGGCGGTGCGCGGGGCGCGGACCATGCGGCGGACGCGGACGCCGGCGGTGGTCAGCACGTCAAGGAGCGGTGCTCCGATCGTCCCCGAGGCCCCGCTCACGGCGACGGTGGCGATACCCGCACCCGCGGCTTTCCACCACGCGATCCGCTCGAGGTCGGCGCGGGTCCGCGCGTGGCGGAACGCGAACAGGCGTACGAGTTCGCGCCGCATCATGGGCCCCGCGAGCGCTTCGCCCACGAAGGAGAGGGGCGGCGAGTACCGGATGCGGTCTCGCAGGGTGCTGCCGGTGGGGCCGGGGATGAACTCGTGCCGGTGTTCCCAGGAGCCGAAGGGCCCCTTCACCTGGCGATCGACGAACCCGGAGCCGGGATCGACGTCCGAATGCTCGAACCGCGCACGCAGCGTGAAGGGGCCGCGCTTCACGTCGACCTCGACCGTCGTCCCGTTCACGAGCCCGGGGTGCGGTGCCGCGGGGTAGACGCGGTCCCAGGGGGGGAGCAATCGCCCGAACGCGCCGGGTGCGGCGTGGTACGCGAAGACTTCCGCGGGTGTCGCGGGAAGGGAGGACTCGAAGGTGATTTCGTTCACGAAGCCGCGGCCCCGTGCCGCCCCTCCTTCTTGCGGTGCAGGCGGAGGTTGAGCATCTCGACGACAAACGAGAAGGCCATCGCGAAGTAGACGTATCCCTTCGAGATGTGCTGGCCGAGACCGTCGGCCACGAGCACCACGCCGATCAGGATGAGGAACGAGAGGGCCAGCATCTTCATGGTCGGGTGCTTCTCGACGTAGCGGCTGATGGGTCCCGAGGCGGCCAGCATGATGACCACCGAGATGACCACCGCCGTGATCATCACCCAAAGGGCCTGGGCCATGCCCACGGCGGTGATCACCGAGTCGAGCGAGAAGACGATGTCGATCAGGAGAATCTGGCCGATGATGGGCCAGAAGGCGCCTTGCTTCTTGGAGACCGCGGCGTCGTCGTGGTCCTCCATCTTGTGGTGGATCTCTTTGGTCGCCTTGAAGATCAGGAACCCGCCGCCGACCAGCATGATGATGTC
>JBMOHX010000199.1:0-7219 GCA_049317625.1 Phycisphaerales bacterium | reverse complement strand
CAAGCGGAAGGCCGCGATGCACTGGCACATGCACCACGACGGCGCCCGCCACTGGAGATCGTGGAAGAAGAAGGGCGAACCCATGCCCGTCGCGATCGCACTCGGCGGCGAGAGCGTGCTGCCTTACGCGGCGACCGCGCCGATGCCGCCGGGGATCAGCGAGCTGCTGCTCGCGGGATTCCTGAACCGGGGCGCGATCCCGCTTGTGGACTGCAAGACGGTGCCCCTGCAGGTTCCCGCGAACTCGGAGATGGTGATCGAGGGTTTTGTCGACACGAGCGCGGGGTTCATCGGGTGGGACCCGAAACAGATCCGGGAACGCAAGCCCGAGTACTGGGCGAACGCGACCGAGGGCGACCGCGGGTCGTTCTGGCGTCGCGAGTTGGGCGAGGGCGCGGTGTTCGAAGGGCCTTTCGGGGACCACACGGGCTTCTACTCGCTGCCCGACCGGTACCCAGTGCTGACGGTGACGGCGATCACGCACCGGCGCCGCGCGGTGTACCCGACGACGATCGTGGGGTTGCCGCCGCAGGAAGACTACTACCTGGGGAAGGCGACCGAACGGATCTTCCTGCCGCTGCTGCGCACGATCGTTCCTGACATCATCGACTACGACCTGCCGATGTTCGGGGCGTTCCACAACTGCGCGTTCATCAAGATCAAGAAGGAGTACCCGCTCCACGCGCGGCGTGTGATGCACGCCATCTGGGGCGCGGGGCAGATGTCGTGGACGAAGGTCATCGTGGTCGTGGACGATGACGTCGACGTTCACGACCAGGAAGCGGTTCTGTTCAACATGTGCTCGAACGCGGACCCGGGGCGGGATCTCGAGGTGGTCAATGGACCGCTGGACATCCTGGACCACGCCGCGCCGCGCCTGGGCGCCGGGCACAAGCTGGGGATCGACGCGACCCGCAAGATCGCGGGTGAGGAAGTGGGGGGGCACCCGGTTCGGGAGTATCCGCCGATCCTCAGAATGTCCGAGGAAGTCTGCGCACGGGTGACGTCACGCTGGGCCGAGTACGGATTCCGATAGGATCGTAGAAGTGCTCGGAAGGCGGGGGCTAGAATCCCTGTGAGGTTGCCGTCATCCGGAGAGCTGCTCTCCGCGGGGCCTCGCGACCGACGCTCGATTTCGCCCGAGTTCCAGCAGCGGTTTTCAAGGTTCCTCCTCGGGCAGAGTTCGAGCTTTCGAAATGATCAAGTTGTACGTCGGTAACCTTCCCTTCAGCACCACGGACGATGACCTCCGGCAGATTTTCGAGCCGCACGGTCAGGTTCTCAGCTCTTCCATCGTGATGGACCGGGAGACCGGCCGCTCGCGCGGGTTCGGGTTCGTTGAGATGGCCGATGCGGAGCAGGGCAAGGCGGCGATCACAGCCCTCCACGGGACCAACATCGCTGGCCGCGATCTGACCGTCAACGAGGCGCGTCCGAAGGAAGGCCGCCCGGGCGGCTTCGGCGGCGGCGGCGGTGGTGGTGGTCGCGGCGGCTTCGGCGGTGGTGGCGGCGGCCGTGGCCGTGGCGGCTTCGGCGGCGGCGGTGGTGGGGGCGGCGGAGGCTACGGCGGTGGCGGCGGCCGCTCCGGCGGCTGGTAAGCCTCAAGGGGTTCGGCCCCTCAAATCACACCTGAAAAACGCACAAGGCCCGCGCGTCCATGCACGGGCCTTGTGCTTTTTAGACCTGCCTGCGATCAGGCGACCAGGTTCGTGGCGGTCTCGATGGACTCGACCACCTGGCGGACCTGGAAGGGCTTCTTGAGGAAGTGATCGAAGCCCTGAGAGCGGAGGGAGAGGGCCTGCCCGTCGGTGAGCTTCGAGCTCATCGCGATGATCTTCGTGAACGAGAGGTTCTCGCTCTTGCGAACGTTGTCGGCGACCATGCGCGACTCATTGTCGCCCATGTGCAAGTCGAGCAGCAGCACATGGGGCTTGAATCGCTCGCACTCCATGCCGGCCTGGAAGGCGGTGGTCGCGGTGCGAATCTCGTAGGACGTCTGATCCGTGAGGATGCGGGCGAGCGGCTCGACCACGTCCTTCTCGCCGTCGGCGATCAGCACGCGGGTCCGGCCGGAGTTCATCCCTTCGAGCGGGATCCCGTGGGCCCGCATGAACTTCACGAGCTCCGCGGTCGGGATGCGCCTGTCGCGCGAACCCGGGATGCGGTAGCCCTTGAGGGCACCGGAATCGAACCACTTGGAGACGGTTCGGGGGGCGACGTTGCAGATTTTCGCCACCTCACCGGTCGTCAACACATCTTTATCCATTGGCATTGTCGCACCTCGCAAACTCAGGGGTCGGCATGCCTCCCCATTCAGACGAGCCGGCTCCATACGCCCAGCCCATCACTCCACCCATCGGCAGTCCGGTGAGACGGATTCAGCCGCGCTCTCCACAGAAGCGGAAGAAACCATTTCGACATCCGCGGGGAACCCCCGGCGAGGGAAGTGCGGACTTGTGGCTCGGACGGGCGTGCCGGATTTGACGGAGGGGGATCCAGCCCGTTACAGTGTCCCCCTTCCGCCGCGAGGGAGGCTTCTGTACGGGTGAAGCACCCGGACGTGAGCGGTCGCGGCGTCGGCCTGTCGAATGCCAACTGGTGCCCTGAGGAGCCTCGCGTGTCCCACCGTTCCCCCGTTTGCCGCTCGCCGTTCTCTCTCTTTGCCGCCGCAGCAATCGTTGGTGTGTGCGGGCTGCCCGCGGGCGTGGCTTTCGCCCAGGACTCGAAGGTCGCGGACCAGCAGAACACAAAGATGACCGAGGCGGAGTTGCTCGCCGACTTCCTCCACTACGTGAGATCGCGCGGACCTTGCCTCGGCGATGGGTAAAGAGCTGCTCGCCCGCGCGATGAACCCGATCGAGTTCGCGAAGCTGGTCGAGACGGGCGACGTCGAGCGGTTCGACGCGACCGCGCGCCGGGCCCTGAAGATCCGCGAAGTCGAAGAGGTCGGCGGCGAGATCCTCAAGCTCTACGAGAGCGGGAAGCTGGCCCGGGCCCGTGACCCCGAGGAAATCAAGCGGAATATCGAGGCGCTGACCGGCACCCTGCGCGGGAAGCTGCTGGCCAAGTCGCGCCTGATCGCGGCGGGCGAGTACGCGACGCGTGACCTTCTCAACGCCCTGATGGACCGGACCAACCCCGCGCGTGGCGCGGAGGTGCAGCGGGTGCTGATCGAGATGGGCCGTCAGGCGATCATCCCCCTGTGCACGGCGATGATGTCTCTGCCGCACGCCCAGCAGGAGCAGATCGCGAACGTGTTGGGTCAGATCCCCTACCGCACCAGCCTGCCGTTCCTGTCCGATCTCTCCGAGACCACCAAGAACGAGGGCGTGAAGTCGGCGTGCGAGCGTGCGATCGCGCGGTTGGGCGGCGCGGGCGGCGATACCTCCGGCCTCTACGTTCAACTCGCGGACGGGTACTACGCGGAGAAGAACGAGCTGACCTCCTTCCCGAACGAGGATCACCAGTTGCTCTGGGAGGCCAACCCGCAGGGCGGGCTCGTCTTTACGGCGATCCGCACCCAGGTCTTCCACGAAGCGATGGCGATGCGGCTCGCGGAGCGGGCCATGCAGGTGCAGGCCAAGAGCGGTGGCGTGGCCCCGGAAGTTGTTTCCCTGTGGGTCGCCTCGAACTTCTCTCGTGAGATCGATACCCCCGAGGGCTACGTCAACCCGGCCTACCCGGTCGAAGGGGCCGCGGCGGACGGAGCGAAGGCCCGGCGCGGGGCGGACTACTTCGGTGTCGCCGCTGGTGCCGACGTCGCCCAGATGGTCTTGGCCCGGGCGATCGACGCGAAGGACACTCAGCTGGCCCGCCGCGCACTCCACTCGGTCGAGCGCACCGTTGGTCACTCCGCGATCATCGGGCAGTCTGGCGGGCGGGCCCCGCTCGTCGAGGCTCTCGCGTATCCCAACCGTCGCGTGCAGTTCGAGTCCGCGCTCGCTCTCGCGGCTTCTCAGCCTTCCGCCGCGTTCGGCGGGGCTGATCGCGTGGTTCCCACGCTGGCCTCGACCTTGCGCAACGCGTCTCGTCAGACGGCGGCGATCCTCGCGACCGATGCCGAAACCTACCAGGGCATCCGGTCGTCGCTCGAGAGCATGGGTTACACGGTCTTCCCTCAGGGACGCGCCGTGGCTGACCTGGACGGGCCCATCGCCGACGCGGGCAACGTGGACCTCGTGGTGAGCGTCATCACATCCGCGGATCGCGCGGGTGGGGTGCTCGAAGAGGTCCGCAACAGCCCTCGTCTGGCGGCCACGCCGGTCATGTTCCTGACGAACCAGGATTCCTACATCGATCTGGGTCGCCGGTACTTTACGGATTCCTCCGTTATGGTGCGCCAGATCGGACTCCCCTCGGACACGCTTCTCCGCGCGGCGTACGAGCTCGTTCAGCGGGCTTCCGGCGGCCCCATCTCAGAGGATGAGGCCAAGGCCTACTCGTCGCGTGCCCTCACCGCGATGCGCGACCTTGCCCTCTCGGGAAACACCGTCCTCCCCGTTTCGGACGCGACATCGGTCCTGATCGCCGCCGCGCCCGAAGCCTCGGGCGAGACCAAGGCGCGGATGGTGGAGATCCTCTGCCGGATCGACGAGGAGCGGGCGCAGCGGGCCGCGATGGACGCGGCGATGAGCGCCGAGGCCGAGGAGCAGGTCACCCTCTTGGATATGGTCGCCGGTTCCGCGAAGCGGTTCGGTAACAAGCTCGAGGCCCGTCAAGTCACCCGGCTGGTGAAGCTCGCGAAAGAAGGCGGGGACGCACAGGCAACCGCCGCCGCGTCGTTGATGGGCGCGCTCCAGCTTCCCAACACCGACCTGCTGCCGCTCATCACCGGTAAGAACTAACGCGGCGGCCCTCTCGGGCGAAGCCCGTCAACCAATAGCACGCTCGATCCGAGACTCCCGCAATCGCCGGGAGTCTCTTTCCTTTTGGGCAGTTCCCAGGGGAGATTCGTCGCCTGGCCTGGGCGGATAAAAGCGGTCCCCCGAGCGCGCGCCTCGGGAGGGGTGGTCAGACGGGCGTTACAGCCCGCACAGGCATTCAGCGGATGTCATTCACGCGAATGAATCACTCAGCGACCCCCCCGCGGTTTCCGATCATTGGGGTGTTCGTCGGCTCGCTCCGGATCTCCGGCAAGCGGCCCTGGCGGGCGCGGTGCTCTTGGATGAGTTCCGCCTTGTGGGACACAGGTCGGGGAGTCGTCACCCTCGTCGGTCCGAGTTGATCTAAGGAGTGATTCGTATGCGGAAGGTTACTAGGAAGGCGTTTACGCTCGTCGAAATCCTCATCGTGGTCGTGATCCTGGGCATTCTCGCGGCGATCGTCGTGCCGCAGTTCACCAGCGCCACGCAGGACGCTCAGACGGGCAACATCCGTGCTCAGCTCAAGAGCCTGCAGAACCAGATCGAGCTCTTCAAGGCTCGTTCGACCGATGGTCAGTACCCTGACCTCGTTGCCGACGGCTGGGGCGTGATGATCGACCCCAACTCCGACGGCAACTTCGCGGACGGCTACATCAAGTCCGCCCCCAAGAACCCATTCAACAACAGCACCGACATCACCGCTACCGCGGCCGCAGACTTCGGCTGGCACTACGACCAGACCACCGGTGCCCTCGGCGCTTGCTACTACGACGAGAGCACCGACGCCCTCACCCCTGACACCCCGTAATCGAGTCGATTCTCACAGCACACCCAATCGGCCGGGGCTTGACCGCCCCGGCCGGTCTTGTGAACGACGGGTTGCGGCGCCCCCTGAGGCGCAGCGGGAGTCCGAACGCATGTCCTACTTGAAATCCCGTGCTTTCACGCTCGTCGAAATCTTGATCGTCGTCGTGATTCTTGGCATCCTCGCGGCCATCGCTGTGCCGCAGTTCGCGAGCGCCACCGGCGAGGCGCAGCAGGTCGCCACGCTCGACCAGCTCCAGAAGGTGCGCTCCGCTCTGGCGGTGTACTACCTCCAGAACGGCAGCCGGTACCCGCGTGTCACCGCCGGAGAGGGAACCTGGGGCGAGTTGCTCACCCTCAGCTACATGCGGGCGGCACCCGTCAACTCGTGGATCGGCACCGGGAACTCGAAGGCCGTCGTTCTGGGGAGCGAGGCCGATACCGCGTTTCAGACGGCCCATGGTTGGATCTACCAAGCTGGATACGGCAACGTGTGGGCGGGTTCGTTCAACAGTCAGGACGAGGCTTTCCCGCGACCCTGAACGGCGTTCTGATCCCAACACGCCGCCGCGGCTCATGGCGGGTGTGGCAATGGCCGATGGTCCAGCGGGAAGGGCCGGAGAGGCCCCGTCCCTGGAGACTCATCGATGACCCCTCAGCAGCAACCCCAGCCGATCCTCAACGGCCGCGCCTCCACCAACGTGATCCTCGCGGCGATCGCGGTGTCGCTCGGTGTCATCGCGCTCGACGCGGTGACGTCGAATCCGTTCTTCAGCCGCACCGCCCTTGCTCAGCCGGCGGGCGACGAAGAGAACGGCCGGATTTCCGCCGCGGAACAGCGGAAGCAGATCATCGCCGAACTCAAGACCCTTCAGTCGAAGGTCGAGCGTCTGGACGCCACGATCGGGAAGGGGATCTCTGTGAAGGTTACCGAGCTGCCCCGGCAGGAACAGGCGGGCCAGTAGCCGCCCGCGCCGTCGGGGCGCCGCGGAGCGTGGTCGAAGTCGGATGGGAGCGGACATGCTGATTCGTGAAGCGCGGGTTCAGCGGGGGTACACCCTTGTCGAGATGCTCGTGGTGGTCACCATTCTGGGGATCGCCGGGGCGTTGCTCGTTCCCGCTTTCGGCCAGACGGACACGCTGCGCCTCCAGGGCGCGGTGCGCACGCTGGTCTCCGACATCACCGTTGCGCAGTCGGACTCCATCGCCTTCCAGCGGAGCATCGGGATCCAGTTCACTTCGACCAGCTCGGAGAGCAGCTACGTCGTCGCGATGGTGAACGGGAATGAGCTCGACGTCGACCTCGACCGTGTCTCCTCGGCGCGGATCGACGGCGAGAAGTTCGGGTTCGCCCACTTCGACGGGACCAACTTCGGAGACTCGCAGCTCGTGTTCGACGAGCTGGGAAGCCCGATCGGGCTCGCGGACGGGGAGTCCGCGTCGACGCAATGGATCGACATCGCTGGCCGTCGGCAGACGTACCGGGTGACCGTCGAGGCCTACACGGGAAGGTGCACCGTCGCCCTCACCCGGGACCTGGACGCCCCCGCTGG
>JBMOHX010000198.1:0-7228 GCA_049317625.1 Phycisphaerales bacterium | reverse complement strand
GGGGGTTGACTTGCCACGGCTGGTTCGACGGTCGCTGATGGGCTCAGCAGCCGTAGACCTCCTTCAGCTTGCCACGGGTGTGCGGGCCGACGATGCCATCGACGGCGAGCGGCGGGTAATCGGCCTGAAACCTCTTGATGGCCTCTGTGGTGATGGGGCCCTGGATGTTGTCGACCGGGCCCGACTCGTACCCGAGGTTGTTCAGACGTGCTTGAACGCCGGAGATCGTGTCGAGGGGGTCGAGGTGGCGGACCTGCAGAAGGATCCGGTAGCCGCTGGCGAGATTGACGAGCACGGAGACGATGCGGGGATTGACGGCCAGTTCCAGAATGCCGTCACCGTCGGTGGTGCCCGAGATCCGCTTGCCGTCGAGTTCGGCGTGCCACGCTTCGTTCTTGCGGGGCTCGCCGTTGAGGAGGATGCGGACCTTGAGATTCGCCGGCACTCCCTTGTGGCGGAACCGGTGGCGGGATTCGGTCCCGGCGGGGTGGAGTCGTTCCTCGCGTTCGCGCACGAAGACCTCGTCACCGGGCATCAGGAGGTTCGGGTCCACGCGGAGCCGCCGCAGGTCCTCGTTTTCCGGGTGGTTCCAGATCGTCTTCCAAAACAGACCGTGCTCGGCAGCGATGCTGTAGATGCAATCACCCTGGCGGACGGTCACCACTGACATGAAATCCCATCCTCCCCGGGGCACCTGCCCGTCGGGGCATCGAGAATGCTCGTGAGGGGGCCTGTGGGCAGTTTAGTCTGTTGCGCACGGACGAACAACTGCGTAGGTTCGAAGACCGAGTACCGAGAACCCGGGTCGGGGCTCAGCCGGGCTCCGCCGCATGCCCTTGCGTGGAGTGATCGTGGGAGGGCTGCTGGGGCTGTGATCGTCAGGATTCCCGGCCAACCGGTGCTGCGAACGGACTTCCGTCCGAGTCTCCCCGACGCCGAGGGCGAAGGCTCACGGTAAGGACCGCTCGTCCGCCGATTCGTCACGAGCGTCTGTGGGTCCGGAGGACCGCGATGGCGCGCCGGCGGCCCCACGGACTACGATCTCCCGATGGGCGCGAATCAGTCTCCAACGATGCAGGATGCTGTCGACGATCTCTACCGCCTCGCGGTATTGGAGAAGAAGCGCACATCCACCAAGCGCCTCTCCCGACTCGCTGAGGTTTGCCTCGCCGGGCTCGAGGCGCGAGGCTTTGCGAAAGCTGAAGCCGAGGTTCGAATCCCCGGCGGCGGCCGCGAGAAAGACTGGGACGTCGCGTGGAAGTGGGACAGCAAGTTCCGCCTGGTGATCTCGCTCAAGTCCATTCTGAAGAACCTCGGCGGCACGGTCCCGAACCGCTTGGACGACGCGATGGGTGAGACCACAAACATCCAGCTCTACTCGCCCGAGATCGTGACCGGCTATGTGATGGTTTTCAACAAGAGCGAAGACCTCCCGGACAAGGCCGGTGATACCTAGGCCCTCCACCTCCGCAGGAATCTCGAGCGGCTCTCGGGCCGGCGGGCTCCGTACTGGGCACCCGGCACTTTCGAGGCGTTCTGCCTCATTGAAGTGGACTTCACGAGCGGCCCGCGCCTCGTCGACGGCCAAGCGGAGTTTGATGCCATGCTGGACGCGTTGGTCGCGGAGACACGTCGGCGAAATCCGGGAATCGACGAGAGTCAGAGAGGCGGGAGGGGAGCATGACCGTGGCGACCGAGGGCGCAAGTCCTCACATCCAGCTTTCGGAACGCGTGCGCAGCGTCATCAAGTCGGACCTCTCGGACGCCGCGCTGAAACAAGCAATCCCCAAGCTCGCGAAGGACCGTCGCGTCATGGAGATCATCGAGCATGCCTTGCTCGGGGTCCCGACGCGGCACGAGGTGGTGAACGGGGACGCGCGGAAACTCTCGTTCCTCGCCGACGAATCGGTTCATCTGGTCGTGACGTCACCGCCATACTGGACGCTCAAGAAGTACGCCGACGCGGACGGGCAGCTCGGCGACGTCGACGACTACGAGCAGTTCGTCGCCGAACTCGCCCATGTGTGGCGGGAGAGCCTTCGCGTGCTGGCACCTGGCGGGCGTCTGATCATCAACGTCGGCGACGTCTGCTTGTCGCGCAAGGCAGCCGGCCGACACAGCGTCGTGCCGTTGCACGCGTCGATCACGGAATCATGCCGCCGAATGGGGTTCGACAACCTCGCCCCGATCATCTGGCACAAGATCTCGAACGCGAGGACCGAAGCCGACGGCGCGGGAACTTTCCTGGGCAAGCCGTACTAGCCCAACTCGATCGTGAAGAACGACATCGAGTTCGTGCTCATCCAGCGCAAGCCGGGTGGATACCGGAGCCCGTCGTTCGAAGCGCGGCTCTTGAGCGTGATCTCCGAAGAAAACCACCGTCAGTGGTTCCAGCAGGTGTGGACCATGCCAGGAGCTTCGACAAAGGGGCACCCGGCACCGTTCCCCGTCGAGTTCGCCGAACGCCTGATTCGGATGTTCAGCTTCGTGGGAGACACCGTGCTCGACCCGTTTCTTGGGAGCGGCACAACATGCCTCGCCGCCGCTCGCTGGGGGCGTCACAGCGTGGGGGTAGAGGTTGCGCGCGAGTACGCGGAGATGTCGATCCGAAGACTCCGCAAGGACCTCGGGCAACTCAGTTCCCAAGTGGAACTGATCACTTCTCGTTCTTGATGGACGCCGCCTCAAGATCGGGGCAAGACTGCCCGCAATGGACCTTTGCCGCCCAATCTCAGACTTAAGGGGTGCTTCGCCACGCCGTGCGCGGGGTAGCGTGAGCGCATGGACTCGCTTTTGGGCCTGCGGGAGTATTGGCTCGTGCACGCGACGACCCCGGACCGAGGACACAAGCACGCGCGGCTGGTCCGGCTACCCGTTCACGAACCGGATCCCGTGCTCGCCGGCGATCTGCACGATGCGGGCCATGTCCGGCGGGCCGCTCTTGGCGAACTCGACCGCGCAACGTGAATAGAAGGTCTCGAAGCCAGTGGAAGAGAGGTGCACGAGCATGCGCAGCGGCGAGTCGCCGACGTTCTTGTAAGTGTGCACGGTGCCTTTGGGAACGTAGACGGTGGTCCCGATGGGCACGGCGCTCCACACCCCGCCCGCGAAGAACTCGACGCGGCCCTCCTGAACCAGGAACCACTCGTCCTCGTTCTCGTGGATGTGAGGGGGAGGTCCGCCGCCGGGGGGTGAGACCACCGTGAACAGCGTGTACTTGCCGCCGGTCTCCAGTGCGCCGAGGTGGATCCGCACTTCGTCGCCGAAGGCGTGGATGATGCGAGCCCGCTCGGGCGGCATGATGCTGACGGGGTTCTGCGCTGGTGCGGTCAAGGTGCTGGCCTCCTGGAAGTCCGCGGTGCCGGCGGCACCGATCAAGAGCACACGGGGTGACAGTATCAAGCACGGTGGAACTCGGGCGGGCCGCTCGGCCCCCTGAACTGCGGTGGGGGCGCGGCGGGTTCATCGTAAGGGCATCGCACCGACGAACCGGATCAGGTACCGAGCTCAACGTACTCGTCAGAGGCCGGGGAGGGGGCCTTGCCATCGCTGGCCTCGGTCGCGGCCTCAACGGCGCGGAGCTGATCGCGAGCCTGAGCGCGGCGTTCAGCGACCTCGGGGCTCGGCTGCCGGCGTTCCCAGGACGCATAGACAGTGTCGAGCAGACGCAGCAGGACGATCTGGTTCGTGGCGTTGACGAACGTCAGTTGCTCGCGGATGAGGGACTCGGCTTCCGCAAACTCCTGGCGAGAGACCAGCATCGCGACCACGCCGCGGCAAGGGCGGATGCGGAACTGATCAACACCTCTGCGCGGTCCAAAGACGCGGAGCACCTCGCGAAACTCGGCCTCGGCTTCGTCCAGACGACGGAGCCCCTGAAGGGCGGCACCGCGGACAACCCGAGCGACGAGGGTCTTCGCGTGCTCGCTGCCGCTGAATCGGATTCGACGGGGAAGCAACTCGTCAAGGACCGTGATCGCTTCCTCGTGCCGCCGACCGTTCACGAGGATGCGGGCGAGGGAGTACTGCAATCCGAGCAGCTCCTCTGAGTCTACTTCGGCCCGAGGTCCGAGCAGTGTGAGATGCTCACGGATGATCGACTCGGCCTCGTCGAGGCGACGAGCGGCGACGAGTGTGTTCGTGTACGAGTTGACCGCGGCATGCCTCAACTGGAGATGCTCCGGGCTGGTCTTCATGCAGGTTTCGAACGCGGTACGCAGGCACTCGACGCTCTCTTCGATGCGGCCGGTTGCACGCAGAACGTCGCCCCACAGGATTTCGGCGCGGAGCCGGAGCGTGCTGTTGGGAGGGAGTGAGCGCTGGGCATTCTCGAGGAGCGCGGCACCGAATCGCTCCGCTTCGGGGACCCGTTGCATCGTGACAAGCATGATCAGCCGGGACACCTCGATCTCAAGCACCTTCGGATCAGTCGGTCCGAGCTCGGGGGTAAGCAGATCAATCGCGGTTGTGTACTCCCGGACGCACTCTTCACGGAGGGAGAGCCTGTTGTACGCGCGGGCGGCGTTGTGGTGCAGCACCCCGCGCACCCGTGGTTGATCGGCGAACCGGGCGTCGATCGCCTCGACGTACGGGCCGAGGATTTCTCGATCGAGCAACCTGGACGCGAAGTCGGTCGGGTTGATTCTGGCGAGGGCGGCGTCGAGATCGCTGAGGATCCGGGTGCTCTCTGGCTCCGCCACCGCCGCGCCCGCGAGATCGGCCTCGACGCGGGAGCGGAGGTCGGTCGTGAGGTTCTGACCGATGCGGGTCGCGTTGAGGCGCGCGAGCATCTCCGCCTGGAAAGCGGTGACCTGCTCGAGTTCACTGCTTCGCTGGGCCTCGGCTTTGACGAGTTCACGCTGGGCGGCTTCGGCGACTCGAGCGGCCGCGGCCTCTCGCCTGGCCTCGGCCGCGTTGAGGGCCGTGCCCGCGAACCCCACCGCGATGGAAAGCGCGAGGAGGCAGGCCGCGACGACACCGAGGCGGTGGCGGCCGACGAACTTTCGAACGGCGTAGATGGTCGATGGCGGCGCGGCGTGGACGGCCTGGCCGTCGAGGTATCTCTGCACATCGGCGGCGAGTTCGGCGGCGCTCGCGTAGCGGCGTTCACGGTCGTCTTCGAGCGCTCTCAGCACAACCCAGTCGAGGTCGCGTCGGAGCTGGGAGAGGAGGACCGCGAGGCTGGTGGCGCGGGCCTCGCTGACCTCGGTGCCGCGCTCTCGCAGCCCGCTCACGCGGGTGCTCGGTGGCATCGCCGCGGCGCTTGTGATCGCCGACCGGAGTGTTTCGACGGCGGGTTGTCGGAGGGTGGGCCGGGCGTTGGGCAGCTCGCCGGTCAGCAGCTCGTAAAGCAGGACGCCGAGCGAGTAGACGTCGGTCCGAACGTCGAGGTCCGCCTCGCCCGAGGCCTGCTCCGGGCTGGCGTACTGGGGAGTCCCGACGAACTGGTGCTGGATGCTGACGGCCGTGTCGACCCGGAGGTCCTCTCGGAGGATCTTGGCGATGCCGAAGTCGATGACCTTCGGGACCGCGACACCCTCGGTCTCGGCGACGAGGATGTTGGAGGGTTTGATGTCGCGGTGGATCAGGCCGCGCTGGTGGGCGTGGTGAACCGCGGTACATACGGTGCAGAAGAGCGAGAGCCGCTCGTGGATCGGCATCTTCGCCTGGTCGCAGAACCGGGTGATCGGTTCGCCCGGGCAGAGCTCCATGGCGAAGTAGGGTCGGCCGGAATCGGTCGCCCCCGCGTCAAAGACCTTGGCGATGTTGGGGTGGTCGAGCGCGGCCATGGCCTGCCGCTCCTGGCGGAAGCGGGTCACCACCTGCCGGGTATCCATGCCGAGCTTGACGACCTTGAGCGCGACCCGCCGGCGGATCGGCGCCTCTTGCTCGGCGAGGAACACTCGGCCAAAGCCGCCCTCGCCCAGAAGGCTGATGATGCGGTAGGGACCGATCGTGGAGCCGGGAGACTCCACGATCGCGGCCGCGAGCTGCGCGGCGTGGAGCGGGGCGACCAGAGGTTCGAACTCGTCGTCTTCGCCCGGGTCTGCGGAGAGCATGGCAAGGACGAGTTCGCGTACGGCCGCGTCGTCGCCGCACGCGGCGGTGAGCTGATCGAGCTGACGATCGCGGGGGAGATCGCAGAGCTGCTGAAAGAGCGCGCGGGCGCGGCTGCGCTGGGCTGGGGTCACCGGGCGTCCTCAGGGGGGCTCAGCCTGGTCGCGAGTTCGGCCCTCGCGGTGCGCCAGAGTCGGTTGACGGTGCGTTCAGACTGCCCCATCACGAGCGCGACCTGCTGGACGGTCATTCCCGCGAAGTACCGGAGCTCGACGACGCGAGCAAGATCGGGGTCCTCCGCTTCCAGCTGGACGAGCGTGGATTCAAGGGCCAAGACGTCGACGACGGACGGGGCCTCGCGGTGATCGGCGACGTCGATCAGGGTGGCGCGGTCGACCCCTCCGCCCCGCTTAAGGGTCGACTTGGCGACGGCGTGGCTTACGAGGATCTGCCGCATGGCGATGGCCGCGACGGCGAGCAGGTGCTCCTTGCCGTTCCAGGAGTCCGCCGACGACCCGAGCAGGCGGATGCACGCCTCGTTGCAGAGCGCCGTGGGCTGGAGGGTGTGGGAGGGGGGCTGCTGTCGGAGCAGTCCGGCCGCGATCGCGCGGAGGTCGTCATACACCAGCGGCAGCAGTCGCCCCGCGGCGGCACCGTCACCTCGAGCGAGGTCGTCGAGGAGAGGACGGATTTGGGAAGGGTCGGTAGCCATATTGGGGGCTTCGGCGCAGATCGGCCTCGACTGGATGGCGGATTCTAGAAATACGTGGTTTCGATGTCGCGGGGCGGAGCCGGATCTTGTTCTCAAGGGTGGCGGCTCCAGATGGAGGCGCGATTCTCGGAGCACAGAACCATGCAACAGAACAGAGTCCGTCTCGCATCTTTGATGTTCGCACTCGCCGGGGCCGCTTGGTCGGCCTTTGGCCAACCGGTGACGAACGCCTTTACGTACCAGGGAGATCTCCAGGACGGGGGCGTGGCTGTTGAGGGTGCCGCGGACCTTCAGTTCAGCATCTGGACCGCTGCGGCCGGAGGTGTCCAGATCGGCAGCACGCAGACGGTGCTCGGAGCGACGATCGATGCCGGGCGGTTCGCCGTGAGCCTGAACGCCGGCGGGGAGTTCGGCGCGAACCCGTTCGACGGCCAGAAGCGATGGCTCCAGATCGCCGTG
>JBMOHX010000197.1:0-7293 GCA_049317625.1 Phycisphaerales bacterium | reverse complement strand
CCCGTCTTGTCGAAGATGACGTGCGTCACCGCCGCGATCTGCTCGAGCGCCGCTCCATCGCGGAAGAGCACGCCCATCGCCGCGCCACGCCCGGTTCCGACCATGATCGCCGTCGGCGTCGCCAATCCCAGCGCGCACGGGCACGCGATCACCAGCACGGCCACCGCGTGCGTCAGCGCCACACCCAACCCCGCGCCGGCGACCATCCACCCGGCGCAGGTCAGCACCGCGAGCCCGATCACGCAGGGGACGAACACCGCGCTGATCTTGTCGGCCAGCCGCGCGATCGGCGCCTTGCTCGCCTGCGCTTCGTGCACGCGCCGCACAACCCGCGCGACCATCGAATCCCGTGCCGATCGAGTCGCACGCACCCGCACCGGCCCGGTTTGATTCAGCGACCCACCAAAGACGCGGCTCCCCGGGCCCAGCTCCTTGGGCGCACTCTCCCCCGTCACCATCGAGTCGTCGAACGCCGAGGTTCCCTGCTCCAGCACGCCGTCCACAGGCACACGCTGCCCCGCGCGGACCACCACCACGTCATCCGCCCGCAGCGTCGCCACCGGCACATCGAGTTCCTTCTCCCCGTCGACCAGCACCGCGACTTCCGGTTGCGAGGCGAGCAAAGTCCCCAGCGACTCGCTGGCCAGTGCCCGCGCCCTCGCCTCGAAGTACCTCCCGAGCAAGACGAGCGACACGATCACGCAAGCAGACTCGAAGTACAACGGCGCGCCATGATGCCCCGTCGGTCCGAACATCCCCGCGTACGACAGCACGAAGCTCGCGAGCACCCCGAGCGCGACCAGCGTGTTCATGTCCGTGCCGCCGTGCCGTGCCGACGCGACCGCCCGCGCGAAGAACCCGCGCCCGCAGAAGACCAGCACAGCCGCGGTCAGCGCGAGTTGCACCCACGCGTTCCATGCTCCGTTCAACCACTCAACCGCGCCGTGCGACATCGCCAGCACCACGACCGGCGCCGACAGCACAAACGCGAGCGCTACCCGTCGCTTCTCAGCGTTCAGCCTCGCGGCCTCGGCCTTCCAGGTCCCCGCGATCAACACGCCAAGGTCGTCGTCTTCGTCGCGCACCGCCCTCGCACCAAAGCCCAGCCCGGTCACCGCTCGCTCGAGCGCCGCCGCGTCGACCTCGCCCGCACCGTACACCACCCGCGCCGATCCCGTCGCGAAGCTCACGCTCGCGCTCCGCACCCCCGGCGTCTTGGCGAGTTTCCGCTCGATCCTCGCGGCACACGCCGAGCAGGTCATGCCCGTCAGCGAAAGCTCGCACCTCGCGTTGATCGATTCGCTCACATTCATTGGCCTCTCACCGGGCCGAAGGCCCGACCGCGCCCTCGAACCCCGCGTCATCGAGCGCCCTGATCGCCCCTCGCGTTGCGCCGGGCACCAGCTCCTCGACGCTCGCCCTTCCGATCTCGACGGACTTCACGAGCAGCCCCGGCACCGCCGCGAGCGCATCACGCACGGCTCGCACGCAGTGCTCGCACGACATCCCCGCGATCGCGATGGTCACTTCGGTTGGGTTCATCACACATCCGATGCCGGGTTACCGCGCCGGGATTCGCTTGTACCTCAGGATTGCCGCGGTTCCCACCAGCATCGCGGCGAGTACCGTGATCGGCCACACGCGAGACACGTGATCGGCACGGAAGAGCAGCGCCACGCCCAGCCCGCCCGACAACCACATGCAAACCAGCGAAATCACCCGCATCCGCGAGGTGTACGGCCGCGTCCCATCGATAATCGCCATCGCTGGCGCGAACAAGGGCACCCGCAGCAGCCGCTGCTCGAGCCAGGGGCAGCTCTTCGCGAAGCACCACGCCGCGATGATCACAAACACCGTCGTCGGCAACCCCGGCACAAACGCGCCCACAGCCCCCAGCGCCGTGCACACAATCCCCAAGCACGCCAAAACCAGCCGCCGCGGATCACGAAGCATCGGCCGATGAGCCGCCTTCAGGGCCTCAGTCGAGTTCAAGCGGTCACTGGGTGCAGGCTGAGCCATAGTCGGAGGAGAGCGAACTCTAGCCGCTCCCCTCCGAATGTTCGCTTTTCGTTTTTCGCTTTTCGCTTTCCCTTCCGCCCTACAGCAACTTCGTCACCCCGGGCTTCGCCACCTCGCACACCGGCGCCTCTCCCCACTTCAGCGATTCCGGGACCAGCGACTCCTTGCTGTTGAGCGCCTGCTCCCACGTCACGGCCTGCCCCGTGTACGCCGCCATCCGCCCCATAATCGCCATCAGCGTGCTCGTGCACATCCAGTCACCGTCCCAGTGCTGCACGCCGTCGCGGATCGCCTTGAACAGGATCTTGTGCTCGTTGTCGTACATGTCGCAGCTCGGGCCGTCGTACTTCCAGTTGGTTTCGCCCTCGATCACGTGGCTCGGCGTCCACGGGTGCATCGTCAGCCGCCCCTTGGTGCCCGACAGGTACAGCGAGTTGTCCGTCGCAGTCTTCGGCCAGTGGCGACACATGTGCGTCGCGCGGCAGCCGTTCGCGTACTCGTACACCGCCGCGAAGTGATCGAAAACGTTGCCGTACTCCGGCGCCGTCCGCACCTGCCGCCCGCCCGCCGCCGTGCACACAGTCGGCGGCGTGTTCTTGTTCACCCAGCACAGCCAGTCGATCGCGTGGATCGCCTGCTCCGCGATGTGATCGCCGCTCAGCCACGTGTAGTAGTGCCAGCTCCGCACCTGCGTCTCCAGGTCGCTCCACTCCGGCTTCCGCACCTTGGGCGCCGGGAACCCTTCGGAGTTGTAGTTCGAGTAGGCCGCCACCACGTCGCCGATCGCGCCCTCGTGGACCTTCTTCATCGTCGCCTGCTCGGCGAAGTTGTACCGCCAGCAGAACCCGCTCATCAGGCACCGCTTGGCCTCACGCTGGATCCGCGCGCTCTCCATCACGCTGCGCAGCCCGGTCGAGTCCGTCGCCATCGGCTTCTCGGTGAAGATGTGCTTCCCCGCCTTCACCGCCGCCGCGATGTGCGTCGGCCGGAACGCGGGCGTCGAGCACAGCAGCACGACGTCCACGCCGCTGTCGATCACCTTTTGGTAGCAGTCCAATCCCGAGAATCGCCGCTCCGGCGCCACCTGCAGCTTCTTCGCCCAGGCATCGCCGCCGTCGTTCTCGTCCATCTCCTTGCAGTGGCCTTCGAGCGTCTTGTGCGACGACTCCACGCGGTCCGCGAACGCGTCGCCCATCGACCAGAGCACCACGCCCGGGTCCGCGTTCAGCGCGTTCGTCGCCGCGCCCGTCCCGCGTCCGCCGCAACCCACCAGACCCACCTTCAGCTGGTCCGCGCCCGCGCCGAATGCCCCCCGCGCCGCAGCTAGCGGAGAAATCACCGCCGCGGCCGTCAACCCCGCCGCGGTCCCCACGAACTCCCGGCGAGTGATCGCCGACGCCTGCTTGCTGTTCATGCTCACTTCTGCTCTCCGGCTGCTGTGCTCTCGGCCACGCCCGGCTCGCAAACGATGCGAAACCCTGCGAACGGCCCGTCCGACAACCACCACTTCGACTTGGGCATCTGCGGATCCCGCTTGTTCCACTCCGCGTTCTGCTTCTCCATCAGCCCCGCCTTCAACTCCTCCGCCGGAGTCAAATAGCTCCCCCCCGCGAGCCGCCCCTTCCCGTCCGCGTTCACCACCCACTCGCCGACGTTCCCCAGCATGTCGTGCAAGCCCCACGCGTTGGCCTTCTTCTTCGCCACCGGCCGCGTCGACTCCGGCGAGTTCCCCTTGCTCCACGCGAACTCGCCCAGCGCCGCAGCCTCCGGCCCCTGCTCCGCACCCGCGAGGCAGGCGTACTCCCACTCATCCCGCGTCGCGAGCCGGTACTTCCGCCCCGTCTTCTCGCTCAGCCACTTGCAGAACTCCTTCGCCGCGTTGAACGTGATCGAGATCGCCGGATACCCCGCGTGCCCGAACCCACGATCGGCCGGCAGGTACGGCTTGCTCGGGCGCGTCGTCGCGTCCGCAGACCCACCCTCTGTCTCCGGCTGATCCAGCCCGAACGCGAACACGTCGTACACGTCCCACGTCAGCTCCGTCGACGCGAACCACAGCGGCTTGATCTCAACCTCAACCGTCTTCGACGCGTCAAACTCGTCCGCCTTCTTCAGCACGCCCCCCGGCACCGCCGCCATCTCAATCGACAGCGTCGTCCCCTCCAGAGCCTCGCTCACCCTTTCCCCCGCCTTCGCCACCTCCGGCGCGGGCTTCCCCTTCTCCGGCATCTGCTGCCCGAACGCGCTCCCGCACACCACCGCGGCAAGCACCCCCGCCGCCAGTGGTACACTGCGACGGTTCCTCCCGTCCGACACGCTCTTCACCAAGGATCCAGGCATGCTCGCCGCCATTTCACTCTCCGCCGCGCTGCACCTCTTCGCCGCCGCCCAAACGGAACCTTCCGCCGGGCTCCAGCGGTTTGAATATAGCCGAATTGTGATGGGCGTACGCGCCCGGGTTGTCCTTTATTCCCCCTCTGAGTCCGAAGCCGCCTCCCTGGCACAGAAGGCCTTCGACCGCCTCGAAGAGATCGAGTCCCAACTCAGCGACTACCGCGTCGACAGCGCCGTCTCCAGGCTCAACGCACACCCCCGCCAAGGCCTCCGTCTCCCCCCCGATCTCGCCGCCGTCCTCAGCCACGCCGAGAACGTCCGCGACCACACCGGTGGTGCGTTCAACCCCTACCTCGGCTCGCTCACCCTCCTCTGGCGCGGCTTCCGCGACACCGGCCACTTCCCCACTCAACCCGAACTCGAGCAGGCCGGACTGGGAACCACCTCCGGTCTCCTGCAAGTCAACGACCGTGTCACCCTCACCCCGGCCTCCACCCGAATCGACCTCGGAGCCATCGGCAAGGGGTACGCCGCCGACGAGGCCCGCGAAACCCTCTCCGGTGCCGGTTCCCCCGCCTGCCTCGTCGCCCTCGCCGGTGACATCGCCGTCGGCAACCCGCCCCCCGGCCAGGACGGCTGGACCATCGCCCTCGGCGGCCGCGACGGCGCCCTCGGCGAGACCATCCTCCTCTCAAACGCCTGTGTCTCCACCTCCGGTGACTCCGTCCAGTTCGTCGAGCACGAGGGCAAACGCTACTCCCACATCATCGACCCCACGACCGGCTTCGGTTGCACCGACCCCTGGCAGTCCACCGTCGTCGCCCCCCAAGGCTGGCAGGCCGACTCCCTCTCCACCGCCCTCTGCGTCACCGGCCCCTCCGGCCTCTCCGCCCTCGCCCATTACCCCTCCGCCGCGGCTCGCATCATCCGCTCCGAAGGCAACGCCTCCAGAGTCTGGGCGACGCCACTCTTCCCCCCGGTCTTCAAGTCCACCCCCGCGGCCGCCGCCGCGCCCGACGACGACCTCAACACCCGCCTCGCCTGGTTCCGCGAAGCCCGCTTCGGCATGTTCATCCACTGGGGCCTCTACGCCATCCCCGCCGGATCCTGGAACGGCAAGCCCGTCCCCGGCATCGGCGAGTGGATCATGAACAACGCGCAGATCCCCCCCGCCGAGTACGAGAAGCTCGCCCCCCAGTTCAACCCTGTGAACTTCAACGCCGACGACTGGATGCAACTCGCCAAAGACGCGGGCATGAAGTACTTCGTCATCACCACCAAGCACCACGACGGCTTCTGCCTCTTCGACTCCGCCCACACGACCTACGACATCATGGACGCTGCCCCCTTCAAGCGCGACGTCATGAAGGAACTCTCCACCGCCGCCCGCAAGCGAGACCTCCGCGTCGGGTGGTACCACTCCATCATGGACTGGCACCACCCCGATGCCAAAGGCGATCGCTTCCCCGAATATGAGAAAGTCCTTCGAAACCAAGTCGGCGAGATCCTGACCAAGTACGGCCCGATCGACGTGGTCTGGTTCGACGGCGAGTGGATCTCCGAGTGGACCCCCGCCCGCGGCCGCGCCCTCTACGACCACTGCCGCCAACTCGCCCCCAAAGCCATCATCAACAACCGCGTCGGCAAAGGCCGCTCCGGCATGGCCGGCCTCACCGCCGGCGAACACGCCCTCGGCGACTTCGGCACCCCCGAGCAGGAAGTCCCCTCCGGCGTCGTCCTCGATCAGGCCTGGGAATCCTGCATGACCATGAACGACACCTGGGGCTTCCGCAGCGACGACCACAACTTCAAGTCCACAACGACGCTCGTCCGCACGCTCATCGAAACCGTCAGCAAGGGCGGCAACTTCCTTCTCAACGTCGGCCCCACCGCGGACGGTCGCATCCCCGAAGAGTCCATCCAACGCCTCCGCGAGATGGGCCAGTGGATGAAGGTCAACTCCGAGTCCATTTACGGCAAGACCGCCGCGCCCTTCAAGAAAACCCCCTTCGGCCGCACCACCTTCGGCGACGGCAAGCTCTACCTGCACCTCTTCGATCTCCCCCGCGACTTCGCCCCCCGCGAAGTCCTCCTCCCCGGCCTCGTCGCCGACTTCGCCTCCGCTGACTTCCTCGCCGACCCCTCCATCAAGCCCACCTTCACGCAGACCCCCGCGGGCGTCGTCGTCAAACTCGACCGCTGGCCCCACGACCCACACGCCGCGGTTCTTCGCATGACGCTGAAAGACCCCTCCAAGCCCCTCCGCGTCGAAGACGTCCCGCTGACGCAACCCGCCGCCGGCGCATTCACCCTCGCCGCGGCAGACGCCGAAGTCCTCGGCCGCTCCGCCCGCTTCGAGAAAGACAAGAACTGCATCGGCTACTGGATGGAGCAGAGCGACCGCGTCGTCTGGCAGGTCCGCATCAAGTCCCCCGGCCCTTCCAAGCTCTCCGTCACCCTTGCCTGCGAACCACAGTCCGCCGGAGCCGAGGTCGAGATCATCCTTCCCGGCTCCACCCGCAAGTTCACCGTCCCCGCCACCAAAGCCTGGGACGACTTCATCACCCTCGACCTCGGCACCGTCACCCTCCCCGTCGGCGACTTCCCCATCGAGGTCCGCCCCCTCTCCAAGCCCGGCCAGGGAGTGATGAACTTGCGAGCCCTCACGATCGCGCCAGTAAAACCCTTGTAGTTGGTCTCGCCCACCGCCACACTGTTGGCAGTGGGCCAAACCCCGCGCGCGCAAACCCGTCGCCACCCCCGCCCGCCCGCGGTATCGTGTCGATGACAACGCGGGACACGCGACCGCGGAGTACGGATGTCGACGGTTGAACGCATCTTTCTCGGTTGGAAACGACCGCCTCTCGTCGAGGCGGCCCAGTGGCTCATCGGCCACGCCGACGCCGGCGAGCTCGACCTCTCCGGCCTCGTCGTCGTCGC
>JBMOHX010000196.1:0-7318 GCA_049317625.1 Phycisphaerales bacterium | reverse complement strand
GCCTCCCGAACTTCGGTGCCGGAGGCGTTCGGCTTGACAGAGTACACCAGAGCAGCGATCCCGCTCACAATCGCGGCCGAGTACGAAGTACCCGAGCCGTACACGTACCCGCCGCCCTCGGTGGCCATCCAGATATTGACGCCCGGCGCCGCGACGTCCACGTTCCGCACGCCGAAGTTGGAGAACGCGGCCGCGTTGTCAAGGTTGTCGGTCGAAGCCACGGTGATGACGCCCGGCAGATCCCAGAATGCCTCGGGGAACAAGCCGATGGGGACGCCATCCAGATCCCTGCCTTCGTTCCCCGCGCTTGTCACGTAGGTCGCGCCGGTTGCCACGAAGTTCGCGACGGCGGCCTGCTCAGCGACGAGGTTGACGGTGGAAAATGCGGAATAGTCGATTTCGCCCTTGTAGCTGGCGTTCGCCACCACAATGTTGATGCCGAACTGCTCCTTCATCAGCGTCGCGTAGTCGTGCGCCTCGACGATGGCGGCGGTGGTGAGGCCGCCCTCCAAACCCGTCACCTTCAGCACCATCAGCTGGGAGTTCCAAGAAACGCCCGTCACACCGGCGCCGTTGTTGCCCACCGCGGCGATGGCGCTCGCGACCTGGGTTCCGTGGTACCGAGCGACTTCCGCCTGCGGGGACTGGTCGG
This sequence comes from Phycisphaerales bacterium, assembly GCA_049317625.1. Taxonomy (GTDB): domain Bacteria; phylum Planctomycetota; class Phycisphaerae; order Phycisphaerales; family UBA1924; genus JBEIUO01. The sequence goes on along the minus strand of JBMOHX010000196.1, from coordinate 6,666 downwards.
CGTCGGGGTTGCTATCGCTGGAGCCGAAGTCCCACCCGTTGACATCGTCCACGAACCCGTTGCCGTCGTCGTCGAGGCCGTTGCCGGCAACCTCGCCCGGATTCACCCAGATGTTCGCCGCCAAGTCGGGGTGTTGGAGATCGACGCCGCTGTCGATCACCGCGATCACGACATTGCGCGAACCGATCGTGACATCCCAGGCCCCGGTCGCATTGATGTCCGCGCCGATCGCGCCCAGCTGCCCGGTCTGCTCAGGAATTTGCTGTCCATTGTTGGCCAGCCCCCACTGCGAACCGAACTGCGGGTCGTCCGGGGAACGCTGAAGCTTCTTGAGAGAGTTCGGCTCGATGCCGACGATCGGTCCGATCTCGCGGGCAACCCGAGAGGCGGCCTCGGCCGTGACCACACCCGTCGTCTTCAACTCTGCCCAGCCGCCGCGTCCGAGCGAACGGACGCTTTCGACCTGGACACCCAAACGAGTCGCGGCCTCGCGCGCCAGCAGTTCCGCCTGCTCGGAGCCGAGCCGTCCTTCGTAGGTGAGAATGTACGAGCCCGTCACGCTGGCGACCTGATCGCCACCCCACGTCACCATCGAAGCTCCTTCGGGGAGCTCAATAGACAACATCTGGCGTGCTTCGAGCGATTCCAATCCCGCATCAGCCCTCGTCGTCCATCGCATCAGGCGGTTCCTCAAGAGGGCCAAGGTTCGATTCTGCATCGGCAAAGCTCCAGGCCGCGGCCTTTCGCAGCGGCTTCCCAAACTCAAGCTGAGCGGCTGACGAGGCCGCGCAGGGCGTAGGCACAAACTCCCAGCCTCCGGTTCCTGAGGCCAGGCGTCCAAGCCTACCGGTCCCCTCCGCTCAGCGTTCCGAATCTTCTCCGAAACGCGGCTGCCGCACAAGTCCGGGGTCTTCCCTGATCCCCCGACCGGTCGGCCCCCTTGCAGAACCCTATCGCGCCCGCGACGCGTTGTCGAGCAAGTTCACGATCAGTTCGGCGTGCGTACCGCTCGCCCCCTGATGTTCGCAGATTACCGCACGCCCAGCCTTGCCCAGCTCTGTTCTGAGGGCGCGATCCGCCAATAGGTCATCTAGACATTGTCGTAGCCCCTCCGCACCCACGACCCGGATCCCGTCACCGGCGCTCAGGGCCCCCACCGCTTGCTGAAAGTCCCCGTAGCGAGGTCCGATCACCGTTGCTTTCCCGAGCGAGACCGGTTCGACCGGGTCCGAGCCGTAGAGCGATCCGAAGCTCCTGCCGACGACCGCCACATCCGCGAGCGCATAAGCCGCGCGGAGCTCGCCCATCGAATCCAACAAAAACCGGTCACCACCCAAGGGCTGTCCGGCACCCCGGCGCGACCGCCGCGTGCACCCCGGCATGGCCGCCGCCGCCTCGTCGAATCGCTCGGGCTTCCTCGGTGCGCAGAGCAACTGAACCCCCGGGGGGCATGCCGCGTGAAGCAACGCCTCCTCGCACCACATCGGCCGCCCGTCGCGGCCGTCGAATCCCACCGGTGCTCCGCGCGCGGGCAGCGGCCCTGTGCTCCCCGCGACCACCAACGGCCGACTCGGATCGATGCCCAGTTCGGAAGCGAGACGCTCCGCCCCCGGGACTGTGTCCTCGAGCCTCGCCGCGTCCCACTTCATCGAACCGGTAACCCAGCACGCGTCCGCGCGAGCACCCATGGCGAGGAACCGCTCGCGGTAGTCCGCGTCCTGCACGGCCGCGAGCGACAGCCTCTCGAAGTACTGGCGGAAGAACCACCGGAACCGCCGGTAGCCCTTGAACGACCGCTCGCTGAGCCGGCCGGTCACCACCGCCACGGGAAGACCCCGCTTGTGGCACTCGCTCACGAAGTTCGGCCAGATTTCAAGTTCGACGAGCACCGCCGCGTCCGGTCGAACCCGCTCGAGAAACCGTCGGACGCTCCACGAGAAATCGAGTGGGTACCGCACGACGGCCGCGACCGAGCCGAACAGCTCCGTCGCGCGTTTCAGGCCGGTGTCCGTCGTCGCGGAAACCACCACGTCCGCGTGCTTCGCCCGCAACGGGATCATCTCGCGAAGCGCGTTGACCTCGCCGACGGAAACCGCGTGCACCAGCACCCTGCCGCGGGCGCCGCTCCTGACCGGCGGGAGTGCCGGCCCCTGGCCGAGTCGCTCGCCCCATCCGGCCCTCTTCTTTCCCGCCCACCAAGGTGCGGTGACGATGGCCAGGGGGATGTAGACGATGTCGAGGACGTTCATCGGATCGCGGCGCTCACTGAATGGGCAGGCCGGGATTCGAACCCGGAACCCTTCGCGTGTAAGGCGAATGCTCTGGCCGTTGAGCTACCCGCCCGGCCGTTCAACAGTACGCCTCAAGTTTGGTTCAATCGTCCCCGCGGCTGAGCGCGGAAACCCCCACCGCGAACCCGATCACCGCCACCCCGAGGAGCACGCCCACCGGCACGAGCATCTCTGGGAGCGAGTAGCTCCTCCAGAGCGCCCCTTCGATCGCCTCGACCGCCCATTTGAACGGACTCACGCCGCTGAGGGTCCGCATCAGTGGCGGCATAAAGGCCGTCGGAATGCTCCCCCCGCCGATCATGGCGAGGATGAGCATGACCGCCCGTGCCAGACCCTGGGCGGCACCCTCGGTCCTCGACAGACCCGCGATGAGCATCATGAGACCTGTGAACCCCAGCGTGATGCCGACCACCGCGACGGCCATCATCGGCCAGCTCTGCACCCGCACTCCGAGCAGAAGGATCGACGTCCCCAGCAGCACGGCGAGCACGATGAGGCAGCCGATGGCGCAGGCGAGTGCCTTGCCCAGCAGCACCTCGCCGCGCGAGATGGGGGCGATGCGGAGACGTGCCCACGTACCTCGCGCCCGCTCGGTCACGATCGACGTGCCGAACGCCATGACGCATCCCATCAGGCCCCAGACGACACCCTGCGGGAAGCTCACCTCGAAGGAGTTCAGCGGGCCCGAGCGTTTGATCTCGAGTTCACGGGTGCTGACCTCGACCGGGCGCCAGGAAGACATGGGGTTCGAGCCCCCACCGGCTCCGTCGGCGGCCGGCGTGCTCTGCGCGCTCAACCCGCTCACGGTGTCGAACAGCGTGCCCAGGAGTGCCCGCTGCATCGGCGACACGTCGGGCGAATCAGCGAGCGACTTCTTGCCCTCATCCGCGAACGCCTTCACGCTCCCCGAGTCGCCCAAAGAACTGGACAGCTGGCGGAACGCGAGCTCGTTGAGCTTGCCCACGAGCAGCCCGGCCTGGGCCGCGCCGGTGGGCGAGGTGATCGCGTCGAGCTTGAGTGGAGTCCCCGAGAAGAGCGCCCGCGCGGGATCGGTGAAGCCCTCCGGGAGAATGACCGCGGCGTCCGCCTTGCCCTTGCGCACCAGGTCTTCGGCTTCATTGAGCGTCGCGGAGTCGATCACCGCGAACGAGCCGTCGGACTTGAGCGTCTGCACGAAGGCCGCGGAAGCGGGCGTCTTCGCGAGGTCGGCCACCGCGACGTCCATCTTGCCAGCGGGGCCCGAGGTTCGGAAGATGGATCCGAAGAACACGGCCACGAGAACCGGGAAGACGAACGTGAAGAAGCAGTTCGCCTTGTCTCTCAGCAACTGCAACAGGTCTTTGCCGGCGATGGCAAGCATGACGCGCATCGGTCACTCCAGGGTTCAGTCGCGAAGCCGACGGCCGGTGAGGTTCAGAAAGACGGATTCGAGATCGGGGCGATCGATCCGCAGTGCGGTCACGTCCCCCGAGGCCAGCGATCTCGATACCTCCGGCAGCGGGTCCGAGACTTCCTGGCGAAACTCCTGTCCGCCACGCGTGAGCGTGAGCACGCTCCGCCCCCCGTGCGCAGAGATGAGCTCGCTCACCGTCCCCTCGGCGAGGAGCTTGCCCTTGTCCATGATCGCGACCCGGTCGCAGAGCTTCGCGGCCTCTTCCATGTAGTGTGTCGTGTAGATCACCGTGCGTCCCGAAGCGGCGAGCCCGCGCACGGTGTCGAGGATGTTGTTGCGAGACTGCGGATCAACCCCGGCGGTCGGCTCGTCGAGCAGCAGCACCTGGGGATCGTGGATCAACGCGGCGGCGAGATTCAGGCGACGCTTCATCCCGCCGGAGTACTTCCCCGCTCGCTCACCGCCCTTGCTCTCGAGGCCGACGGTCGCGAGGGCTCGCTCGGCAGCTTGCTTCACGTTCGGGATGCCCTGGAGTTTCGCGAAGAACCGCAGGTTCTCGACACCGGTGAGATCTTCATAGATGGCGAGGGCCTGGGGAGCGACGCCCAGCAGGCGGCGTGCGTCGGGACTTGTCGGGCTTCCTGCGCCCTCGATGTCGACGGTCCCGCTGTCGGGTGCCAGCAATCCGACGGTCATCGCGATGGTTGTGGACTTTCCCGCGCCGTTGGGCCCTAGAAGGCCAAAGACCTTGCCCTTCTCGGCTCGGAGGGTCACCCCATCGACCGCGACGCAGGAGCCATAGGACTTGCGGAGGTTGGTCAGCGAGAGCATGGATGTTCCTGTCGATCCCGGTAGCGATCGGGATGCTCGTAGCCTAGCCGCGGCGTTGCGGGGGGGGCGGCGGGATCCACAATCGGTCTCTGTTTGGATGCGTCGGCATCACGTCATCGTCCTGCCCTTCATTGGGGACGGACGAATGCCAGATTCAGTCAACTGCGGAGTTCCACGAACCGAGATTGAGGTGGTATCTGGCTTTCCCGGACCGGAGTCGCACGTGAGCAGTTCACCCCCGATCATCATCCGCCAATCCGCACGCTACGACGTCGTGATGCGAGCGCAACTCTCGGTTTCGCCCGAGCACGCGGGGATCGTGCGTTTCTCGGGGGCGTCCGGTTCACGCGACGGCTGGATCGAGTGCGATCTCATCGACATCTCAACGGGCGGCGTGGGGCTGATCACGCGGCTGTTCGTGCCGCGCCGGCTCGTGGCGCGGGTACGGATCTTCACGTCGGAAGAATCGACCGAGCCCGCGCTCGAGTGCGGGATCCGTGTGCAACGCGTGATCATGACCGATCGCAGGCCGGCGTACCTGCTGGGGACGTGCTTCGAGGGCGTTACGGACTCGGAGATGCAAGCGCTGCAGACGCTGCTCGCGAGGTTGAACAACGACTGACGGTAAGAAAGGGGGGGGACCGTGCAAGAAATGGCCAGCTTCGTGATCCGCACGCTCCTCGCCGATGGGGTCATCCGCGAGCCGGACGTGAAGCGCGCGAACCAGCACGTGGTGCAGTCGGGCGGCACGCTGCTCGAGGCCCTCGTCGCGATCAACGCGGTTTCATCGAGAACGGTGGCGGTCGCGCAGGCCCGGGTCTGCGAGTACCCGTTCGCCGACATCGCGGCGTTCGACGTCGACATCCAGAACGCGCGATTCGTGCCCAGAGCGCTGGCGGAGAAGTACGGCGCGTTCCCCTTGTTCATCTTGGACGGCGCGGCGACGGTCGCGATGCAGGACCCGCTGAACCTGCAGGCCGTCGACCACCTGCGGCAGCTTCTGAAGGTAGATGTCGACCCGGTTGTGGCCGACCTGCGTGACCTCAGGAGCCTGATCAGCAAGGCCTACAGCCTCGCGAGCACGGACGGCGGGACCGACCGGGGCGAGAGCTCGCTCAACGTCACCACGGGCGAAGAGCCGATCGTGGCGGCGGTGAATCAGGTCCTCGCCGGCGCGGTCGAGATGGGCGCGAGCGACGTGCACATCAACCCCGACGAGCACACTCTGGTCCTCAGGTACCGCGTCGACGGGGTGCTCCGCACGGTCCAGGGCCCGCCGCTGGCCGCCCATCAAGGGCTGGTCCGCCGGCTCAAGGTGCTGGCCAAACTCGACATGACCCAGACCCGCAAGCCCCAGGACGGCAAGTTCCGGTTTTCTCGCAGGGACGAGTCGGTGGACATGCGCCTCAGCCTTTTGCCCACCATCCACGGCGAGAACGTGGTGATCCGCCTGCTGCGTTCGTCGGGCCGCATCGGCAAGGTGTCGGAGCTGGGGATGACCCCCGAGCAAACGGGTTGGTACGAGGACGCGATCTCCCGCCCCAACGGCATGGTTCTGGTGACAGGACCAACCGGGTCGGGCAAGACCACCACGCTCTACACCGCGCTCCAGCAGATCAACGCGCCCGAGCGCAACATCGTGACGATCGAAGACCCTGTGGAGATCCGCCTGCCGCTCGTGCGGCAGGTGCAGGTCAATCACGAGGTGGGGCTCACGTTCGCGACCGCGCTGCGATCGATTCTCCGTCAGGACCCGGACGTCGTGCTGGTGGGCGAGATCCGGGACGAGGACACCGCGAAGATCGCGGTTCAGGCCGCGCTGACGGGCCACCTGGTGCTCTCGACGCTCCACACCAACGACGCGATCGGCGCGTTGGCCAGGCTGAGGGACTTCGGGGTTCCCCACTTCGCTGTCAACCAGTCTCTTCTGCTCGTCATCGCGCAGCGGCTGGTCCGCAAGGTCTGCTCCTCGTGCGCCGCGCCCGAGCCTGGGCCGTCGCTGGAGGCGTTCTTCGCGTGCAACCACGTCGCCGCCCCCGCTGGCGCGAAGTTTGTGCGCGGCGCGGGTTGCATGACCTGCCAGCAGATCGGGTACAAGGGCCGGATGGCGGTGTACGAACTCCTCCGCATCACCCCCGGAGTCCAGCGGCT
>JBMOHX010000195.1:0-7333 GCA_049317625.1 Phycisphaerales bacterium | reverse complement strand
CCGGTGGAAAGTGGCTGGTGACACTCGGGGCGGCGGCCGCTCTCCCCGCGATCGCGCTCGCGGCTTCACTTCTCAGTGCCGCGGACAAGGACGAGTACGAGTACTCACAGACCGATCAGCGGATCGTGATCGACGAAGCGGGCTCGACCGGGACCTGAACCTCGGACCACTTGTGCCAGTACATCAGCGTCGGGCCGTTGTAGTGAAGGGCCCGCGGTCCTCCGGCGACGCGCCACGCGGGGTTCGCGGCGAGCCAAGCATCCAGCGACGCTTTGGCTGTCTTCATCCGGTCGATGTCGTAGTTGCCCTTCACGCCCACGGCGAGAACGGTCAAGGGCCGCGCGTCCCGTACGCGCACGTTCCCCTCTTGCCCCTCCGCGTTCATCTCGCGCTCGCGGTAGAGGAACGACATCGTCCACTTCGAGTCCTTCCCCCACTGGTCCATGCCTTCGGGGTAGTCCATCTCGACCGGGGAGGTCATCGCGATCTCGTGCTTCTTGATGTGCTTGAAGAGCGGCCAGAACGTGTCGTTCATACCCGCATCCGGGTTGCCGTTGCCGTCCACTTCTGCGCGTCGGACCATGGGGTACGACTTGAGATCGATCGATCCGGGCGGCGTCGGGGCCGGGTAGCCCACCGGAAGGGGCGTGGTCACGCTCGAGGAGCCGCACTTGTACTTGCCGTCGGCGCCCGTCACGCGGGCCTTGAGATCACCCCCGACGCGCCGGGTCTCGCCGATCGCGGGGATCATGGGGAGCGAGGCTTGATCTGTGCTCGCGGTGGCCATCTGAGGCTCCTTCGATGACGCGCTCTGAGAGTTCGAGCACGCGGGCGAAGCCACGAGAGCGGCGGTGGCGGCGAGTCCGAGGAACACTGCGGCGGGGATGCGGGTCGTCATAGCCTCGGTTTCGGCCCCGGCCAAACGCTGGATTCAAGCCCCGTCCTGCAGGAACGCCCATCGGTCGTAAAGCACCGCAACCTTCGCCTGGGCCTCGCCGAGCTCTCGGCATGTTCGGTCCAGGATGCGGTGGTCGGCGCTGGTGGCCGCGTCGCCCATCGCGGCCTCGAGCCGGGCCACCTCGGACTCGGCCTTGGTGATCGCCGCTTCCATCCCCGCGAGTTCTCGCTGTTCGTTGTAGGTCAGCTTTCGCTTCGCGACCTTCGGCGGCGGCGCGGGCGCGGCGGCGGTCGCGACCGGAGCCGCGCGCTGGGCGCGAGCCGCCTCCGCGGCTTGACGGCGGCGTGCGACCTCGGCGTCCTCCCACTGGTCGTAGCTCACGTACTTTCGCGCGGCCCCCTTGCCGTCGAGGGCGACGATCTCGGTCGCGAGCCGCGCGAGCATCGCGCGATCGTGCGTCACGAGAACGACCGAGCCCGGGAACTCTTCGATGCTCGACTCCAGCACCTCCAGCGAAGGGATGTCCAGGTCGTTGGTGGGTTCGTCGAGCACCAGCACGTCGGCGGGTTCGAGCATGATGCGGGCGATGTGGATGCGTGCCTTCTCACCGCCAGAGAGCGCCCGCACCGGCGCCTTCAGTTGCTCGCTGTTGAACAGGAACTTCTGCGCCCACGTGTTGATGTGGATCGTCCGGCCGCCGTAGATCACCGCGTCGCTGTGCGGCGCGATGGCGTCACGCAGCGTCATCGCGGGGTCGATCTCGGTGCGGTGCTGGCTGAACACCACGACGCGGAGCTTGTCCGCGCGGTTCAGACCGCCGGGAGATGGCGCACTCAGCGGGGCGGGGTTCTCCCTCGCGTGCTCCAGCGCCGTGGCGGAAGCGGGGTCGGGCTCGAGTTCGCCGGTGATGACGCGGATCAGCGTGGTCTTCCCGGAGCCGTTTGGACCGAGCAAACCCAAGCACGCGCCGGGAGAGAGCACGAAGCTCAGGTCGCCGAAGAGCGGCTTGCCGCCCAGGGACTTGCTGATCATCCGGGCCTCGACGAGCTTGCGGGTCTGGCGGCCGGTGCCGGCGAACTCGATGTCCGCGGACTTTGGCGCGACCGTGCGTTCCTTCAGCGTCGCCAGCTCGGCGATCCGCGTGTGCGCGGCGCTCGCGCGGCTCTTGCTCTTGGTGCGGCGCGCCTGGGCACCGCGTCCGAGCCAGCGGAGATCTTCACGCACCTGGTTGGCCAGACTCTCTTGCGCCTTGGCCTGCCCGTCGAGAAACTCCTGCTTGCGCCGCAGAAACTCGCTGTAGTCGCCCTCGACGCTGAACACACCCTCGGGGTACGTGGGCGCGAGCTCGACGATCCGCGTCGACACCGATTCGAGGAAGAACCGATCATGCGTAATGACCACCGAGGCGAAGTCGGCACCGGTGAGCAACTCCTCGAGCCACTCGACGCCCTCGACGTCGAGGTGGTTCGTCGGTTCGTCGAGCATCAGCACGTCCGGAGCCGCGGCGACCCCGCACGCGATCGCCAGTCTCTTGCGCTGGCCGCCGGAGAAGGACGACACATCGCGCGTGAGATCCTCGAAGCCCAGCCGGTCCAGCACCTGCAGCGCCTCGACCTCCGCCTCGTGCTCGTCGTGCACGTGCGCGACCTTGGTCCGGAGGATCGCTCCGACCACCGCCGAGAGCGCGTTGCTCCCATCGGGGAACTCGTCCGCCTGCGGGACAAAGCCCACGCGGAGCCCCTTGCGGTACACGAGCTCGCCCGAGTCCGCCGACTCGAGCCCGGCGATGATCTTGAGCAAGGTGGACTTGCCGGCGCCGTTGGGGCCGATCAAGGAGAGCCGCTCCCGCTCGTGGAGCGTGAGCGAGACGGCGCGGAAGAGCGTCCGCGTGCCGAAAGTCTTGGAGATGTCACGTGCAGTCAGCGCGAGCGCCATGGGACGAACATAGCACCCCGCCGGCCGCTCGACGCGGCTCGACGTACAGTGCGGGAGCCGTTCGGTCCGTTCGCCCGGGCGGTCACACTCCAGGGCTCATCATGAATCCCATCGCACAGACGCTGTACTCCACGCTGCTCGGCAAGAGCCCTCTGGGCGACACCCTGCCCGAGGACCCGATGCCGCTCGTCGCCACGTGGCTCGCCGAGGCCGAGTCGGCGCTGGGCCGAGAGACCGGCCCGGCGATGGCGCTGGCGACCACCGGCGCGGACGGCGTGCCCTCGGTGCGCATGGTGCTCTGCAAGGGCCTCTCGGTCTCTCCACCCACCATCACGTTCTTCACGAACTATGAAAGCCGAAAGGCATCGGAACTCGACGCGAACCCGCGCGTCGCGGCGGTCTTCCACTGGGCCGCCTTCACGCGCCAGGTGCGCATCGAGGGCGTGGCGCGTCGAGCGAGCGCCGAGGCGAGCGACGCGTACTTCCGCTCGCGGGCCCTGTTGTCGAAGCTCGGAGCGTGGGCGAGCAACCAGAGTCGGCCGCTGGCACGCCGGACCGATCTGGTCGCGTCCGTGGTGGAAACCGCCACACGCTTTGGGGCAGTGGCAGCGCTCGCCTCGCTGGGCGAGCACTCGGACGCGATCCCGCGACCGCCTCACTGGGGCGGGTATGACATCGAGATCAACGCCGTAGAGCTGTGGTCGAACGTCTCCGGCCGCCTTCATGACAGGGCCCGGTGGACCTACACTTCCGGTGCGGCGCGCCCATGGTCGGGGGGCAGACTCCAGCCCTAGCTCCTATAACCCGGACGCCGTCGCCTGCTCCGGCGACCGTGCGAGCCTGTGAGAGAACTCAGCCGCTGATCGCCAACCGGAGGCGGCACCGGACCGATGCAAGCCTCCATGCGAGCCGAACCAACCCCCAGCGGCGGCGGGCCCCTCAGCGAGGAGCACCTGCGCACTCTTCAAGAGAGCGAGGCGAAGTTCCGCAAGCTGGGCGGAGCGCTGCGGTACGCGGGTATCAACGGCACCACCATGCTCTGCTTCGGGGCGCTCTCGCTGCTCACCGGCCTGGGCTCGGCCGCCGCGATGACGATCGGCGCGGTTCTCGTAGGCGCGGGCTTCCTGGAACTCCGACACCGAACCGCGTTGCGGCACCTCGACACCTCGGCGCTCCCTCGACTCGCGCTGAACCAGGTCGTCGTGGGCATCGCCGCGAGCGCATACTGCGCGTATCAGGCTTTCTTCCCCGCCGAGAGCGAGCTCGTGAACCAGCTCACGGGAGCGGGGGGCGGCGATAGCGGCATCGACCTCGATGGGATCGTCCAGAGCGTCCCGGAGATCACGTTCTACGCCTATCTGGTCGTCGCCGTGGTGGTATTCCTCGTTCAGTTGTTGGGCGCGGCGTACTACATGGGCAAGCGCCGGCACCTGACCCGCTACCTGAACGAGTCCCCCGCCTGGGTCCACGATCTCCAGAAGCGCGGGCTTCTCAAGGCGGCCTGAACCCGAACACATCCCGCGATGCGCACACTGTGCGCCAGAGAGCTGCGCCCCTGCGCGGTTATCGCGCCGCAGATGGCTTCAAGCATCCAGAACACGCCGATGCCTCCACGGTCAAGCACCGGAGAGCACACGTGTCCATGCAAGCCATCGCACTCGATCCCTCGGCCCCCGCACCGTTGTTCCGCGCACAAGCGAGAGCCTGGACCGCGGGGGTCGTCGGCGAAGTGGTAGACGAGTCGCTCGACCGCGCGCGCGAGCTCCGCGAGAAGGCCGCGGCAGAAAGGGCCGAGCGCGACGCGAGGGAGCAGCGGGCGGCCGCACGCGAGGCCCGCGAGATGAAGCTGCGCGAGGAAGCCGAAGCCCGCGACGCGCGCGCCCTCGCGGAGCTCTACGCCTCGAAACGCAAGCCGCTGGCGGCCTGACTCGCGGCTCACACCTTCGCCACGATCGTGACGATCTGGTAAGGCCGCACCATCACCGTGGTCCGCCCGCCGGAGTGTGAGAAGCCGTCGAGTTCGATCTCGCGCTCGATCAGGTCCGTGGGCCTCACCTCGGAGACGGGGACGTTCCACTTGATCGCGAACCCTCCCTCGCCGCCGCGGGATTCGTAGACCCGCACCGCGATCCCGCGCCCGTCCTCTGATCGCTTCACCGCCGAGACCATGGCGCCCGCCGCGCCGAAGGCGTCGAGCGAGAAGGGGGCCCATGCGCGCCCGAGGGGACCGGTTTCCCCGGCGATCAGCGGGTAAGCCAGCGGCGGGGTGTTCAGCAGTTCGGCCTGCAGGTCGACGCCCGCCTCCCGCCAGTCCCCCGCGTGCGGCATCATGCTGTAGCAGAACTCGTGGTCGCCCTGATCGGCCTCCGGATCAGGATGCACCGGCGAGCGCAGCAGGCTGATCCCCACCACGCCATCGCGGCACGAGTGGCCGTACTTGCAGTCGTTGAGCAGCGCGAATCCCACCCCTGGCATCGAGAGGTCGACGAACCGGTGCGCGCACGCCTCGAACTTCGCGGCGTCCCACGGGGTATTCGCGTGCGTGGGGCGCTTCACCTGCCCGAACTGGATCTCGTACGTCGCCTCGTCGGCCAGGATGCGTGTCGGAAAGAGCGCCCGCAGCAGCGTGCGGCGCTCGTGCCAGTGGACCACGCTGTGCACATCGACGCGCGGGCTACCCGCGTCGAGGACGTACGTCTGCTCGATCCGACTCCGCTCGCCCAGCGCGCGAACCACGCGGATCGCCACGCGCAGCGGATCCTCGCGCACGATCTCGATCGACTCCGGCTCGGTCTCCACCGGCCGCGCGGAGCGTTCGTACCCGGGATCGATATCCCAGGCGTCCCACATGTGCGGCCGATCGTCGTAGAGAACCAGTTGGTTCATCGGCGCGGCGAACTCTCCCTCGCCGCGGGTTACGCCCCGCTTGTCCCCCGCTCGCGCGAGGCGCACGACCCGGCCGAGTTCGTCGAGCTCGCACTCGACGACGCCGTTCGACATCGCGAGACCATCGACGCTCGCGGGGACAAGGCCATGGTGCGCGGCACGGTCGACGACCGCCACGCCCAGCGCGGGCACGCGCTTGGCCGCGACCAACACGCCGTCCTCCAGCTCGATCACGGCGTCGGCCGGCGCGCCGCACGGGTTGAACACCCCCACCGGCGCCTTCACGCCCTCCGTGCTCAACCCTTCGAGCCACGCTGTCGTGCAGCGCTCGATCAACTTGTCGGTGATCTTCGTGATCCGCTCGAAATCCCGGCGCGCATCCTCGTACACCCAGCCGATCGACGATCCCGGCAGGATGTCGTGAAACTGGTTTAGAAGCAGGAGCTTCCACGCGCGGTCGAGCTTCTCCGCCGCCGCGGCTCCCGCGTCGGCCGTCGGACGGTTCGGCCCCGCGAACTGCAGCAGCTCGGCGAAGCGCAGCTCGTCCTCGGCGCGCCGGTTCGCGGCCTTGATCCACGCCTGCGTCGTCAACGTCCCGCGGTGCGCCTCCAGATACAACTCGCCCCACCACGCGGGGAAGTCGTCGCCGGACGCCGAGAGCGTTTCACGCTGGGCCCACAGCGCATCGCAGAACTCGTTGACGCCCGACAACCGCACCCGTGGCAGGCCCCCGCAGTCCTGCGCGAGCGCCGCGGACTCGATCATTCCCGCGGTGGCACCGCCTCCGCCGTCTCCGTAGCCGAAGGGCTGAAGCCACAGCGCGGAGGCGGGCTTGCCGTCCGCTGTGCGCGGCCGCGGCGCGAGCGTGCGGTGGCTGGTCTGGCCTCGGAGGAGCTCCTTCGGGGTGTTGGTGGCGTTGTAGTCACGACCGGGGGTGTTGTGCGCCAACACCTCGCTCCCGTCGATGCCGCGCCACACAAACGTCGTGTGCGGGAACTCGTTGACGCCGTTCCACCACAGCTTGTTCGTGATGAACGTGTCGCACCCCGCGAGCAGCATGATCTGCGGGAGCGCCGCGGGGAACCCGAAGGTGTCGGGGAGGTACAGAATCCGCTGCTCGCCCTTCTCGCCGAAACGTTCGCGCCAGTAGCGCGTCCCGTGCACGAACTGCCGCACAAGACTCTCACCGGAAGGAACATTCGCGTCCGGCTCGACCCACATGCCGCCCACCGGCTCCCACGCGCCGGAGGCCACCGCGCGCTTCACCGCTTCGAACACGGCGGGATGCTCCTCCTCGATCCACGCATACTGCTGGGCCTGGCTGCACATGAAGACGTACTCGGGGTACCGCTCCATCAGGTTCAGCTGGTTGGTAAACGTCCTCAGGCACTTGCGGCGCGTCTCGCGGATCGGCCAGAGCCACGCCGTGTCGATATGGGCGTGCCCCACCGCGTGGCACGCGGTCGCCGCGGCGTCCGCGCGCGTGGCGAGGGTTGATTCGATGCGTGCCAGCGCTTCGTCGTCGGGCATCCCCGCGGCGACGCTGAGGAGCACCCCGAGCAACTCGCTTCCGCGCGGGGTCGCGGGGCCCAGCTGCTTCAGGAGGTCGAGCGC